>JBCBSY010000038.1:0-9358 GCA_039818925.1 Pseudomonadota bacterium
ATCGAGCGGGCGGAATTGCCGGTGCACAAAAACAAAATGTTTTGCATGGTTCAAGCTGTCGGCGAGCAGCAGGAATGGTCAGTCGCCGCGGGAATTTGCGGTTTCGCGCCATATTCGGCGCTGTCTCCATAGGTGTGAAACAGCTCCCAGACCGTGCCTTGCGGGTCGTGGCTCCAATATTTGTTCGACTGGGCGTAGCAGCAGGTCGTCTGTTTTTCTGGCTGCACCGGCGCGTCGGCGACCGCAATGCGTCTGGCGATTTGCTCCAGCGCATCATCGTCTTCGACCGCGACGCCGACATGCTCGATACCCGCCTTTCCGCCGGTGGAAAGGGCGATGTGGGCGCGGGGGTCGTCCAGCAGCCATTTGGCGTAATCCGCCTCGCGCCGGGTCGGTGCGGCGCCGAAAAGGGCCTCGTAATATCTTACGGATTCATCCAGATCATCGGTGTGGATGTGAATATGCAGGCGTTTCATCAGGCGCTCTCCTTTATGACCACATAAGGCCCGCAAAGCCGGCGGTCGCCGCCGCAGCAATCGGCCAAAAGAAAATCGACAAGCTCGCGGATACCGCCATAGTCGGCGGCGTAAATCACCCGCCGGCCTTCCTTGCGGGCGTGAACCAACCCCGATCTTTCGAGTTCTTTCAAATGAAAGGACATCGTTGGGGGCGGCACTTGTAATTCCTTCGCTATATCGCCAGCGCCCACACCAGCAGGGCCCGCCCGGACCAGCATTTTCAGCGTCGCGAGGCGCGCCTCCTGTGCAAGAGCTGAGAAAGCCTCAGAAGCTTTTGGTATTTCCATAAATATATAATTCTAGAAATATCAAAATTTGTCAATAGCTACGTTCACCGAGCCTATCGGGCAATATAGCGCAAGCTGATTGAAAATTATTCCGCGGCGGCTTTCGCAGCGCTAGCTGGCGGGCGATTGACCATCATCTTCTTGATCTCGGCGATGGCTTTGGCCGGATTGAGGTGTTTTGGGCAAACCTGCGCGCAATTCATAATCGTGTGGCAGCGATAGAGCTTGAACTCATCTTCGATCTTGTCGAGACGTTCGTTGGTCAGCTGGTCGCGGCTGTCCGCAAGCCAGCGATAGGCCTGCAGCAGCGCCGCCGGCCCCAGATACTCTTCCTCGCCGCCTTTTTCTCCGTTCCACCAATAGGACGGGCACGAAGTCGAGCAGCAGGCGCAGAGAATGCACTCATAGAGCCCGTCGAGCTTGGCGCGGTCATCCTGCGACTGGCGCCACTCGGTTTCAGGCTCGTCAGTTTTCGCCTGCAGGAAGGGCTCGATATAGGCGTGCTGTTTGTAAAAATTCGACAGATCGGTAACAAGATCGCGAACCACTGGCTGATGCGGCAGCGGATAAACCGCGATGTCGCCGTCGCCGACGTCGTCCATGGCCTTGGTGCAGGCAAGGGTATTCGCGCCGTTGATATTCATGGCGCAGGACCCGCAAACGCCCTCGCGGCAGGACCGGCGGAACGACAGGGTGGGATCGGTCTCATTCTTGATCTTGATGAGCGCGTCCAGCACCATCGAAACATTCGAGACATCCACCTCATAGGTGTCGACGCTTGGGTTGTCCGGTGTTGATGGATCGTAGCGGTAGACACGGAAGGTGCGGACATCCTCCGCTCCTTCCTTGGCTTTGTAGGTCTTGCCGTTCTTGTTGATTTTGGAATTCTTCGGCAGCGTCAGTTCAACCATTGACCTTCAGACCTTCAACTCTTGCGTATTCGCTTATGCCTTATCGCGTCCGCCATACCAATCAAGACTGCGTGTCACATACATCGTAAATGCGATCGCGGCGAAGGCGGTGACGGAGCCGATCAGAAGCGCATAATCCTCTGATTTCATGAGTAAATATATCAACGCATAAGCGCCAGAAAAGGCGCATAAGGCAATAAACCCGCGCCATGCGCTGCGAAACACCGTCGCAGCATAAGCCGCCGACAACAAAACGGTGGCGGCCGCCGTGGCGGCGAATGCGGCTTCGAAGCCGACATGCTCTGAGAGGGCGAGAACCAGAAGATAGAAAATCACCTGCGTCAGGCCGAGCAGAATGTACTGTGCGGGGTGGGCGCGGGCGCCGGTCACGGCTTCGAAAAGAAAAAAAGTCAGGAACACCACGCCCAGAAACATCAGTGCATATTTTAGCGCGCGATTGACGCTTTTATACGGGCTGGCGGCATCGATGAAATCGACGCCAAATGTCTTTCCGAGCACCAGTTGCGCAAGGTTGGTGTCCGCGATGTAGCTGCGCGGCAGGTTGCGGGCGAGATAGGGGATCTGCCATTGCGCCGTGAAGCCAGCCTCGGTGATCTCCCGCGTGTCCGGAAGATAGGCGCCCTGGAAACTCGGGTCCGGCCAATTGGCGCGCATGGCGATGGTTGTCTCTTCGCCAACCGGAGAAAAATAAATGGCGCCGCCGCCGGAAAGCGGCAACTTCAACTCAAATGAAAATCCTTGTGAAGGATCACGAACCGGAACGCTGATGCCTGACGACGCAAGTGAACCTTCGGCGTTGTGCTGGCCGGTGATGGAGAGATTGACGCCGGGTTCGAAAGTTCCTTCGTGCGAACTGCCGTCTATGGTCAGCTGCGGCGTGTCCCTGATCCCCTTGAGCGCGCTGTTATTGGCGAATTTCAGCGCCAAGACGGCTTTGTCCCAGTGAATCGCTTTGATCTCATTTTGAATTTGCGGCGGGGACAGCGTCGCGAAGCGGCCCGTCATGGTCAAGTCCGCGTCATATACGGTCGCCTCATAGATAGACCGCCGCCGCTGCGCCGCAGTGACCTTAGCGTCAACATCCAGTGTTTCCGGCGTGAAGACAAAGAACACCGTTTCGATGATGGTCTCGCCGTTGGCGCTGCGCTTGCCTTTGTCGATGCTTGCCGGGACGATAATCACCGGGCCGCTGATGGTCTGGGGCCCGCCTGTAAGCTCGTAAATGTCGCGGCGAACCTCGTCAGCGCGGTTCGAGCGTTCGAAGACCAGGCCGTAAACCAGCATCGCCGGCAGCCACAATAGGAAGGCGAGACCGCCGACAAGGATGAGTTTCAGTCCGAGCGAGCGACTACGGAGCGGCGCTTTGAGATTCATGATGTTCCCGTTGGTTGAGCCCGTCAGCCAACGGCGAAGATAGAAATCACGATGTCGGTTTCGCGGCGGACGCGCGGAAACAACGCGGCTTTATTAAAGAGATTTCTTGACGGCCTGCAAATCCGCGAACGCGGGGGCGCGCTTTTCCGACTTGGCGATGTAGCTTTCCTTGATGTCGTCGCTGCGCAGCATCGCGGCGTTCCAAAGCGCAATATAGTCGAGCGTATCCGCGGTCGAATGATCGCGCGAATAATTGATGAGACGCTTGCAGCCCGCGACGGCAAGGGGGGAGTGCGCGGCGATTTTTCGGGCAATTTCCAGAACGCCGCTCAAAAGGGCGTCATGGTTGTCATACACTTCGTTGATAAGACCGATTTCCTTTGCCTTGGCGGCGGGTACGCGTTCCGCCGTATAGGCCATTTGCCGCGCCCATCCCTCCGGGATGATTTTGGCGAGGCGCGGGAACGTGCCGACATCCGCCGTCATGCCGATGGCGGTTTCCTGTACGCAAAAAAACGCGTCCGTGCTGGCGTACCGACAGTCACAGGCGGTTGCGAGATCAACGCCCGCACCGACGGCGCCGCCCTGGATCGCCGCCAGAACGGGTTGGCGCGCATTCTCCAGCGCCGAGAACGTGTCCTGCAGCATTTTCACCTTGTGGCGAAACCCCTCCGCCGCCAGCTCGCGGTTCTCCGGCGGCGCATCAAGGCCGCCTTGCATGAAAACGGAAATATCCATGCCCGCCGTGAAGTGCTTTCCCTCCGCCGACAGAACAATGACCCGAGCTCTCGCGTTCTCGGATATGTCATTCACAGCGTCAGGCAGCTCTCGCCAGAACTCCGGCGTAAAGGAGTTAAACTTATCAGGCCGCGAAAACCGCAAATGGGCGACCCCGTCGCTGATCTCGAGATTGAAGCAGGTGTAACTCATCGTGCGGGCCCTCTGTGCTCTCGGGTGGATTCTGCATTTTCTGTTTTCCATGATAATCTGGTTAACGCCAAGCGCAGACGGCAGCTCAGCACGATGGAAGCGTTGGGGGTGTGGTGGCGCCGATCATGCTTATCAGGCTTGGCAAGCGCCTTTGCGGGCGCGTGTGAACGGGCCGGATTGCGCCAGATAGCCGATTGCGCAAGGCCCGTCGTGGTGAAGTTGAGTTGGGCGCCGGGCAAAATGGCTCAAGACAAGACGGCGGAAATCATCAGTTTTAACGGCGGCGCGCCTCAATTGTCGCCTGACGCGGCTGTCACGGACGCTAATCCGGCAGGCGATTTCGGCAGCGCGCCTGCTGGCGGCGAAATCGCTGACGCAAATATCGAGATCGGCGTCGGCGAAACGCTCAGCGCCGCGCGACAGGCCGCCGGTCAATCCCTTGATGCTGTCAGCGATGCAATCAAGGTCAAGACTGACCATTTACGCGCGATTGAAACATCGCGCCGCGACCAGCTCCCGTCCCTGCCTTATGTGATCGGTTTTGTAAAAACCTATGCCCGCTATCTTGGCCTTGATGCGGAGGCGCTGGCGGCGCGGTACAAGGCGGAAGCGCGTGCAGCGGCGCCCGCGGCGATCCCGGCGCCGCAAGCGGAATCTGATGTTGCCTCGGGGGAAGACCGCGCAAAGCTCGCCTCCGTCTTTGCTGTTCTGGTGATCCTCCTGTTTGCCATGTGGGTCGGGTTTCAGGTGCTGCTTGGTGGCGGCGAAGAAGCCGCTGCACCGGCTGCTGTTTCCGCGACTGCGCCTGGCGCCGAACCTGCAACAACGGCAGCGCCAGCAGTGCGTGTCGAGCGTCCGTCAGAAACCGCTATGACCGCCGCCCCCGCAGATGCGGCGGCGCCGCTGGCGGAAAATGCCGCGGAAACAGCTGGCGAGGATGCGCCCATCATGGACGACGCCGCGCCTTCACCGGTTGCGGTGGAGGCGCCCGTAGAGGAACAACCCATTTCGCCTCAAGCGGAAACGCCAGCCGCTGAGTTGTCGCCTAGCGACGCCGCCGCCGAGCCAAATCTTGATGCGCCACAGGCCTCGCCTGAAGCGGCGGCCACGACGCCCGTTGAATCTGAGACCATCGCTGACGCCAATCCCCGGCCGCTGCCGCGCCGCGCCCAGCCGGCGCCGCCGGCAGACCCGGCGCCGGCTATTTCGCCGGCGGTCCTGACGCGGTCGGTTGCGCCGGGATATCCGGAACGTTGCGCGCGCGGCGCGGATCAACTGGAATCGGTCACGGTGATGTTTGACGTCAGCGCCAACGGGCGCGCGGTAAACGGCCGTATCGTCTCCTCCAGCAATGATTGTTTTGAGGGGGAGGCGCTGCGGACGTTGTCACGCTGGCGCTTTGATCCGCGTACTGTCGATGGCGCCCCGGCGATTGACTCGGGAAAGACAGCAACGCTGAATTTCAGAAAATAGACGTTGGTTTGCGTTGCGGCGCTCTAATACGGGGGATCGTCAGTCCCGACGCGCCGCCCGGTTGCGATAAACCGGATTGGGCGAAAGTGAATTCGCGATAACGATTTCATCAAATCCGTCGCCGTTCAGATCGGCGGCGACAACGCCATAGCTGTCGGGAAAGGGCTCCCCTTCTCCCGGCGCCGTCCACCGCCCTTCTTCAAGCTCAACCGACTCAAAGGTCGCGCCGTCGCCGTCATTCAAAAACACGATGTTAGATTGCTGGGACCGCGCCATGACGATGTCGAGATCGCCGTCACCATCAAGATCTGAAAGCGCCAGACCGAAGGCGTTTGAATCCGCCGGACCGAAACGCACCTGCTTTTTAATTCCGCCCTTGCCGTCGCCCAAAAGCACCAATGATTGCCCGCCGATCACGCCGTAGACAATATCCGTAAGCTGATCGCCATTCAGGTCGCCGGCCGTTACCGAACGGATGTCCACGCCAGCGAGATTAAATGACTTGCGGATCGTGAATTGACCCCTTCCATTATTCAACAACACAAGGGCGCTGTCGCCATCACGGACGGCAAGCAGGAGATCGTCTGCGCCGTCTGCGTTAAAGTCCGCCGCAAATGAGCCGACGCTGCCGCTCTCGCTGGTTTCAACAGAAGCCGCATCGAATGTTCCATCTCCCCTATTGAGCAATAGCGTTCCGGCCTCGCCCCGGTTCGATAGAAACACGTCGAGATCGCCGTCTTGGTCCGCGTCCAGCGCGGCTGCGCTGCGCGACGCGACCGGCCCCGATTTTGTGTTTTCGATTGTGAAGGAGCCGTCGCCCCGGTTGCGGTAAAGCCATGCGCCGGCGCGGTCTGTGGCCTCAATCGCATCGAGGTCGCCATCGCCGTCAAAATCGCCGGGAACAAGCTGGTAACTCGGCGCTTCATGTGCGCTCATCAACACAGAATGGCCGAGGCGGCCTTCGCCATTGTTGAAGTGTATGCGGTTCGCTTGCCGCCAGTGACGGCCGTTTGTTTCGAGGATATCGAGCGCGCCATCGCCGTTGAAGTCGCCCGTCGCGACAGAGGCGGTAAATGCTTCTTCCGTCGTTAAAACGAAAAACGGGTGTACGACGAATTGGCGGTCAGCGGCATGAGCTGCAACAGCTGCGAGCGAGACGCTAAGGATCAGAAGAGTTTTCGGCATGAAGCGCTCCATGGCGGCGTGTTGTAAGATAAAAAATATTCGGCTGCGAAGGCTATGGCGCCGCCATTTTAGGGAAATACGTGTCTTGAGTTGATTTTATTCCATTGTCTCTGAAAGCAGTTCACCATCTTTGATCCGCATGATGATGTCACCTGTTGCGGCAAAATCCTCCAGCGGATTGTTCTCCAGCACTAGGAAGCTCGCTTCATAACCTTCATGCAGGCGGCCAATCTTGCGGTCTGGAAAAACCATGCGAGCGCAGTTCTTCGTCCACATTTTCAGAATAGTCGCGTTATCCAAAACGCCCAAACTTGCAATATGATCAGCTTCGCCTCGCGACGTATCTCTGTGGCCGTCGCTGCCGATGACGAGGAGGGCGCCGGCTTCGTGCAGCCGCACAAGATTTTCACGCTGCGCCTCTATCGCCGCGGCATAACAGTCCGGCGCGCGCGTTTGGAAGCGGCTGGCAAGACTGAAAGTGGTGACCAGCGCCGCGTTTGTTTCCGTAGCGAGGGCGATAGTTTCGTCAGACAGCAGAACACTGGAATCATAAGACGGCAAATGGGCGATGATATCGGCGCCAGCAAGGAGCGCCGTCGTCATATCAGCTTCTGACTCCACGTGAACGGCGACACGCAATCCGGCAGCGTGCGCAATACGAATCGCTTCCGGCAAGAGATCCGGATTTAGTCCGCGGCGACCATAATATTTGGGATCGTCTTTCCGGCTTTCATATTCTTCGGAAAAAAAGAGCATGACTTTGACGAGGTCCGGGCGTTCGGCGAGGATGAGCGCCATTTTTTCGCGGACTTCCTCCAGCGTTTCGGCCTCAAAATACCCTTTATCGGGCAGCGTTTCTTTGGTGAATTCCGGATAGTTGCCAAAACGCTCCATTAAAGATTCGCGCAGACCGCGTGGGTGTCCGCCAGAGCCTGTCAAGCCGTTATTGGCGAAAACAACGTCTACGGATTTTGGGTGGTTGATGTCGCTGGCAATTAAATCGCGATAGAGCTTAAATGACCCGGGCATCATGGCGTAAAAAACACCGTCTTCCAGATAGTGTTGAGCGGTTGCTTCTGCGGTGTCTGCGTCGCCGCCAAAATGGTGGTTATGCCCTTCGCAATAAGGCGGCACAACGTATTGTCCGTTAAGGTCAATGGCGTCTGCAGTCACGGGTGCATCGAAAACCAGTCTCCCGTCAATGATGCTGGCGTTTCTTTCTTCGAAGGCGGCGCCGTCGAACCATTGACCATTGATGAACTGCATTGAAGGGACTGGCGAGGGTGGTTCGCCTGCACAACCGGCGGCGCCAAGGACAAAGGCAATTGCGCTGATTTTCTTCATGGCGAACACCGCCCCTGTCTGTTGATGAATGGCTATTCTCCGATCTTGGGCGACAGCCAGCGCATCATATTCACAAAGAGATTGGCGTTGTCGTTATCCGGGCTGGTGATCGTCACGTAAACACGTTCATCCGTATCGAATGTAAAGATGAAATTCCGGAACATGCCCTGGTCGGCGGCGGCGACGACTTTTCCTTTGCCGAAGTTGAACCCAATCATTCCCGCATAGGAATCAGAGGTTTCGTAAATCACATGTTCGGTGTTGAGCGTGCCGTCGATATGGTTTTCCGAGCCTTTCGGAAAGGGCAAGACCGCGTCTTCCGGATTGCGAAATATGGCTGCGCCACAATGATAATCGATGCGCTCCACGGGCAAGCCGTTTTTGATCATCGGGTGATCTGCGTTCAGCGTGTCGTCACCGCGCGACATGCCGAAGTAATGCGAGCATCTTCCGTTTTCATGATCGGTGAAGCTTGGATACGCCTTGCTGTAAATATAGCCGTCGCGGAATTTGACCGAAAATGCATTCAGCAACGGCGCTGCGCCGCTGCCGCCGGGAAAGTGGCTGAGGCTCAAATAAAGCCCGCCGCCTTCATCAACAAACCTTACAATGGCTTCGACCTCTTCTGCGCTTAGCGGTGAGTGATGGAAAGTTTCTCCGGACGCCAGCTCAACGCGCTCATTCGGAAGACCGTGGATAATCAGAATGTCTGCGTTTTGGAGCGAGGCGGACGTCAGCGGCGTGTCGGCGAAACCTGTGTCAAAACCATCGCGCTCCATGATCTCGAGCATAACTTCGGCGCCGGTTGTTCCTTCATCATTCGTATAAATAGTTTGATGGAATCGGTCGATGAGAACGCGGGTGCCGTGCTGTTGGTCGAGCGGTGTAAACGCGTGCTTGTAATCACTGTCGGTGACGGCATCCGCCAACTGTTTTTGCGCCGCAACCGAAAATGATGCAAACATCGCAATGAGAAAAGCGGTCGCGGATGGTTTGTTGAACACCGCATCGTCCCCTCTTGCCAGATTATCGCTGTGCGCAATCTAGCGGCTAAATGGGCGATCGGGAAACGCTTTTGCGACGGCTGAGCGGAGAAATCAAACCGTTCACCGATTTCGCGGCTTTCTTTACCTGGCGGGACGCCTCTGCGCTTCTCAAGCTCATTCTAAGGCTTCGCAGAGCAGGCTCACCAATTAAACACAATCTGATTTAGAACCTGATCCGTTTCTAAAATTTCAGTGTCCGCACCGTCGGTCGTGATGATTAAAACCATAAAGTCTTCGTAGCGCTTGGCGTAGTACGATTGCACGCCTTC
>JBCBSY010000039.1:0-9322 GCA_039818925.1 Pseudomonadota bacterium
CTTGATCCGTCTGCAGCGAATGCGTTGACACTGTTACTGCATGAATTGAAGCAGGATGGCCGCGCGATCTTAATGGCGACGCACGACGTATTTCGTGCGAAGGAGATTGGCACACGGATTGGGATCATGAAAAGCGGGCGGCTCATTGACACACTCGATGCAAGCGCGCTTGATGCGCGTGAAATCGAAAAAATCTACTTGGCTCACATGCATGATGATGCGGCGGCTGCAGGAGCTGCTGCATGATCGGCGCGATAACCAGTAAAGAAATACGTGGTTTCCTTCGTAGCGGCGTTTTTATCAGCCTTGCGATAGCGATGATTGCGCTCCTTGCTGGCGCCGCTGCTTTGTCGGCGCAGCGCATCGCCACTTTTGAGCGTGAGCGCCATGCAGCTGAAGCGGTGGACCGCGAAGTTTGGGACACGCAAGGCGCGCGCAACCCGCATTCCGCTGCACATTTTTCTCGCTATGCATTCAAACCAGTGCCTGAACTGGTGGCATTCGACCCAGGCGTAACCGACTATGCGGGACTTGCATTATGGATGGAAGCGCACGTCCAAAATCCAGCCGTTTTTCGGCGCGCGGAAGACCTGGGCGACGCAGGGCGATTCGTAGATTTGTCGCCAGCATGGATCCTGCAATATATTGCGCCGCTCTTTGTATTTCTCATTCTTTTTGGCGCTATCGCTGGTGAGCGTGAACAGGGCACCTTTCGTCAGATGGTCGCATCCGGCGTTTCATCTACAACACTTCTCGCGGGAAAATTATCGGGAGCAGGCCTGGCCGTCGGAGTCATTGTTTTTCCCGCATTGCTTTTTGTTCTTTTTGCCGCGTCGTTTTCAGGCGGGGCCGGCGTGCTTACAGATGTCGGCTTGCGAAGTGCGGGTTTGTTTGCCGTATACGTGCTATATAGCCTGACACTCGGCGGCGTTGCGCTTGGCGTCTCAGCCTTGTTCAAGGATAAGCGAACTGCGTTGCTTGCGCTTGTGGGGCTTTGGGCGGTGAGTTTTATTCTCGCGCCTCGTGTCGCCAGCGGACTTGCGGCCACTGCTTATCCCGAACCGGATGCGGCGCAATTGACGCGTGATCTGCGAAGCGCATCAGATGCATTTTATGCGGACCGTGCGTACCGAGACCGTATCGAAAGGGAGATATTAGCGGAATACGGCGTCGATACTATTGAAGAATTGCCGATCGATTATGGCGCTTACACGCTTCAGAAAAGTGAAGAACATGCGCAACCCTTATTTGAAGCATTTTACGCCCGCCTGGATGATATTCACAAAAAGCAAGAACAATTGCTCAATAGATTCTCGGTGATCGCTCCGGTGATGGCGCTCGAAAAGCTGTCTGCGGGGCTCTCAGGTTCTGATCGTCTTCATCAAAAAGACTTTGTAAATGCGGTCGAGGGGCATCGACGCGTTATCGTCAAGCAGCTTAATGACGATCTCATGTATAATGCCGGCGAGGCCGGATATGGTTATACCGCCGATGAAACATTATGGCGTGAAATTCCAGATTTTGAGTATGCATCACCGCGTTTCGCCTCAGTCGCCTCAAATTACACTCTGAGCGCTTTACTGCTTGCAATCTACGCAATCATCAGCCTGTTTTTCGCAGCCGTCGCGCTGAAACGCGCTCAAAGAAGAGTCGCATCATGACCTTTTCTCCAACGTTGGCGCTTGAAAAGCGCCTGTTCCTGCTGGCGATCCCAGGATTGGGGGTCGCCCTGCTGATTACGCTTTTGAGTTTGGTGGCGGCGATTGCTGGCCGAACGCATGTTGAGCGGACGGCAGAGGCCCAGGCAATATTCACAGAAGAAAGAAACGCCACGCTTGAAGAATGGCGCAACAGCCTGCAGCAGATTGAAGACACGGGTGAGGCGCCGTCGCCATTTGTTTCGCGACCCATGGATATTCGAATGCCTGCGGTTTTGCCGCCTGCGCCGCTTGCTGATTTTGCTATCGGCTCCACAGACCTTCATCCAACGACAACCCTCATCACTGGTTGGTCAAATCCTGCCGACCTTTTCAACGAGTATGAATTTTCAAATCCAAGCTTGCTTTCTATAGGTGGTTTTGATCTCACATTTCTTGTTGTGGTGGTGCTGCCATTGCTCATGATTGCGGCTTCGTATGATATTTTGTCAGGCGATAGAGAAAGGGGCCGCGTTAAACTCATCGCTGCGCAAGCTGGACATGTTGCCCCATCGGCGTGGAGTCGATTGGTGATACGAAATCTTTCGATCTGGTTTGTGTTTTCGCTTGCAACGGCGATTGTTGCCTTCTGGTCGCCTATGGAAATGACGGTCGCCGACAGGTTGCTGGATTTCATCGCCTGGCTCGGCGCTGCGTTTGTTTACGGGCTTTTCTGGTTTGCCCTGATTGCGCTCGCAAGCGCGTTCCTGAAGCGCGGCGACACAATCGCAGCAGCGCTTTTTTCGGCTTGGGCGACATTTGTTTTTGCTGTTCCAGCAATCGGCGGCGCGTTGGCGGAAGCAGCATATCCGCCGCCGTCAAGGCTCGCCTTCCTGTCGGAGATGCGACAGGGCGAAGTAACCGCAATCCGCGATACGGCGGCGCTAACAGCCGGCTTTCTGGCCGATCACCCCGAAATGACAGTTAGCGATGAAGGAGTGCCGGGGTATTATCAGTCGAACTTTCTCGCCAACAGGGAAGCTGCAAAGCGAACGACGCCAGTGCTCGATGCTTTTAATGAGTCACGAGCGAAGCGAAGCGCCCTTGTATCCAAGCTGCAGTACTTATCTCCCGCAATGATCGCGGACCACGCGCTTACGACAATAGCTGGCGGTGATGTTGCGCGGAGCATCGCCTTTCAGCGACAGGCGAGGGCGGCGCTCGCTGATCTATCAGAGCGTATTGGACCAGCAATCGTCGCCAAACAACGTATCTCCGTAGCGGAATTCGATGCGATCCCCGCATTCGTTTTTCAGGATCGAACCCTGCTGGAAAAGCTACGTGCTCACGTCGTCCCGCTTGGTTTTCTCATGATTTTTTCCGCAATCGCGCTTGTCCTCGCGCGTCGGCGGATGGATGCGCCGCTTGAGCGACTTCTCTAACGGTCGCTCTTTCCAACACGCGCATCAGTGAAACAAATAGAATGCTGAGCAACCCGAATGCCGGTTAGCGCTGCGCGTCTGATTTCATATGGCATACTTCTGATAGCGTTTTTCGCGCCAGATCGCAGCGGCGTTTTCACAGGATCGGAAATCGCAGATCGAAAACGCGGCATGTTTATCACGCTTACCATCGAAGATCAGGTCTGAGTATTTCCGCAGTGTTTGATGTGGACTTTAAGAAAACCTAATAATTTCAGAACATTAGCTTCGGCTTTGTTTTCGAAAATTTAGGTCTGGCGCGATAGGATTTCGAGCCGGCCGATGGGCGTTTCTTCTGCTGACGAATATGATAACATCTCATCCATGAGGCACAGGGGCGAAGTGTTGCAATCAAGCAATGTCGATCAGAAACGCGCTTTGGCGCAATTCTGGCTGGCGTTTCTGGCTGTGGCCTGCATGCTTGCGAGCGGCGCATATGCAAGCGCCCATGACCATGATCACGACCATGATCACGACCATAAGCCTGATACTGAGTGTGTGGTTTGCTGCATCGCCTCCCTTGGCGGCGCCAAAATATCGCCATCTGACACGGGTGCTGAACTAGCGCCGCTGCGACTATTTTCTCTTCGGGCCGTTCTGACGGATGATTTTGCTGCGGCTGTCGCGCGGCCTGATTTTCCAAGATCCAGAGGGCCGCCTCTCTCTTTCCTCGCTGCTTAAGCCGGGTGACGCCCATTTTGGGTGTTGGAAAATTTTGGAGAGAAAATCCATGCAACTTTCAATGGAAAGCGCTGCGCCGCGCAGCGACAAGGCTGCGCGAAAGCGCTTGAAGAATCAGCCGAATTTGAAACGCAACGAACAACTCGTTTACGACGCTTTGCAACAGTCCGGCCGCCCCTTGAAAGCCTATGGCTTGTTGGAAATGCTACAGGACCATGGTCTGCGCGCGCCAATGACGATTTACCGGGCGCTGGACGCGCTCATTGAAAAAGGTTTAGCGAAAAAAATCGCCAGCCTGAATGCATTTACGGCGGTAAAAACCGGAGAAAAAAAGCAACTGAGCGCGTTTTTTACTTGTCGCAATTGCGGCCTGACGACGGAGGTTCCCTTGCGGCAGGAGCAAATTTCGGCGCTGATGTTTCCGAGCGGTGCGCCTATTAATGAGTTGTACGTGGAAGCGTTTGGCGACTGTAACATTGGAAACTGCACCAAGGCGCAGGAATTGGTGAAGTAGCTAGCGCCAGATTTGTGACGAATTGGGATTTGCGCGGTGGGGCGCTGATCTCGTTTGCATAAGCCAAATTGATGCGACAAGTCATTGAAGCTTGTTCATGCGTTGTGGAACGTCAGAGAGGAAAGGGGCATGCTCGGATGCTCCATTCCTGCCCACACCCTGATCTTTCAATAAGATTCACCTAAGCGCGCGCCACTGTTTGCATGCGCAAGACCGTATAGTTCGCAGGCCCGTCCAGAAGCTATTTTATAATGGCTTTTTTTGCCCGCTGTTGCGGCTTGCTCTCCTGGAGGCGGGGCCTTGGCAATCTGGTTGGCAACACCTCAATAGCTTGCGCGCCAAAGTGATTTTCCAGCGTGGGAAGAGCTACAGCCGTCGAAACAGGCGACGCGTCTCTGCCAATGGCTGTTTGTTCATTCGACGGCCAAAGCTTATTGGCGTCCCCGACAGGATTCGAACCTGTGGCCCCCAGATTAGGAATCTGGTGCTCTATCCTGCTGAGCTACGGGGACTTTGAGCCAGCGCCAGATTAGCGCTTTTCGCAGCGCATCAAAACCATTGAGGCCGGAAAGCCACTGAATTTTCGTGAAAACGTCTTGGAATCGTTTTCCTTCGGATGATTAACGGCCATAATTGAAACGCTGAATGACATTCGGCATGGGGCGAAGGCGGGAGACGATATGTTAGCGCGCAGACAAGGGGCGATTTTTGCAGGCGGATTACTGGCGGCGTTCGCTGTTGGGCTTTTGCTTGGCAGGGCGGTGACGCCTGATTCGGGATCGCGGGGTGAACCGAACAGCCAACAGGTGGTCGCAGCCGATCCGCGCGGCGTAGGGCCGCGCCGGCCTTTTCAGGAGCGCCGATCCGACAACGCCGAGCGCCCGCAGGAAGAAACCGAGGACGGCTTCTTTTACCGCCGATTGCGGCTCGATACCGGGGGGGATGCGCCGCGCGCCTGCCTCCAGTTTACGAGAGCGCTGAATGACAGCGGCGATGTGAACTATGGAGATTTCGTTCGCATTACACCGGCTGACGGCGCGGCGATCAGTGTTGATGGAACATCGCTTTGTCTTTCCGGGCTTGAATTCGACAAAGACTATCGCGTGCGGCTGCGCGCCGGCCTTCCGGGCGGCGGTAATGAACGGCTTGAACGGTCCGAAGATGTTGTTGTCGCCTTCGGAGATAAGCCGGCCTATGCGGGCTTTGCGGGCGATGGCGTGATTTTGCCGCGGCTTGAAGCCGACGGGATCGGCATCGAGACCGTGAATGTCGAGAAAGTCGAGATCAGCGTGTACCGCGTTTCGGACCGGTCACTGGCGCGGAAAAATATTGTCGCCGGTGAAGCCAGCGGTGAAAATCAGTATTCCTATGTCTGGGACCGCGAAGACGGCAAGGATATCGGCGTCAAAGTCTGGTCGGGCGACATTGCGACGACAGGCGAGCGCAACGAGACGACGACAACCGTTTTTGCGCTCGGTGCGGCGCTCGGCGAGCTAAAGCCCGGCGCGTATTTTCTTGGGATAAAGGATGTCTCGCCGGGCGCCGACGAAAACCGCGCGGCGCAGGCCTGGCGGTGGATCCTTTTCACCGACATGGCGCTCACCACCTATTCCGGCGCCGATGGGTTAGATGTTTTCGTGCGCTCGATTTCATCGGCGCGCGCCATGGCGGGCGTGCAGTTGTCGCTGATCGCCGCCAACAACGACATTCTGGCGACCGCGATCACCAGTGGCGATGGCCGCGCGCGGTTTGAAAGTGAGGCGATCAATGGCGATTTTCCGCTGACCCCGCGCATGCTGATGGCTTATGGCCCGCAGGATGATTTCGCCGCACTCGATCTTGATCGTGCGCCGCTGGATCTGTCTGACCGGGATGTTGGCGGTCGTGCGGCGCCATCGAAAGTTGACGCCTTTGTCTATCTGGACCGCGGCATCTACCGCCCGGGCGAAACGGTATTCCTTTCCGGACTGTTACGCGATGACGCCGGCGCCGCGATTGAGGACCGCCCGCTGACGGTCACGATCCGCCGGCCCAACGGCACGGAAGCGGAAAAAAGACGGATCGACGACCTCGCCATTGGCGGCTTCAGCTTTGCCTATGACGTTCCGGCCTCCGCCCCGCGGGGCCGCTGGACGATCGATGTGAAGGCGGACGGGCTGGAACAATCGGTCGGCGGTGAAAGTTTCTCGGTTGAAGATTTCGTGCCGCAGCGCCTTGAAGTAAAGCTCGAAGGCGATGAGACAACCCCGATCCGTCCCGGCGACCGGCGGGAGCTGTCGGTTGAAAGCCGGTATCTTTACGGCGCGCCGGCGAGCGGACTGGAAGTTGAGGCGGAGGCCCGGCTGCGGCTTGATCCCAACCCGTTTCCGGATTTTTCCAGCTACCGGTTCGGGCCGGTCAACGGCCGGTTTGACGAACGCTTCCTGACCCTGCCGAATACGACGACCGATGCGGAAGGCAAGGCGAGTGTCGCGCTGAATGTGGATACGGCGCCGAAAGATTACGGCGCGCCCATGCGCGCGGATCTGGTGGTCGGCGTGGTTGAGCCTGGCGGACGGGTCGTCCGCGAAAGCGCGCGAATCCCGGTGCGGCCAGACGACTATTATGTCGGATTGAAGCTTGCCAATGATGAGCGAAGCTTCGGGCAAGGAGAGACGGTCGCCGTCAACGCTGTGCTTCTCGACTGGGAAGGCCAGCCGGCCCAAGGCGAAATTGAATGGCGGCTCGTTGAAGAGGATTACTGGTTCGACTGGTATCGCGAAAACGGCAATTGGCGGTGGCGCCGATCCTTTCGCGATATCCTGATTGCCGAGGGACGCGGCGCGACCAGCGCAGAAGCGGTCGCGACGCTCGTCTCCCAGCGAATCGATCCGGGTACGTATCGCCTGACCGCAAGTCAGGCCGGCGGCAAGGCGACATCGGACATCCGCTTTTATGTGGGCTGGCGGTCCTACGCATCCGGCGCGGACTCGCCGGATCAGGCGTCGATCACGCCGCAGACAGAACAGGTCACGCCCGGCGCCCGCGCCCGCCTGTTCCTTAATCCGCCTTATGAAGGCGAGGCGGTGATCGCCATTGCGACCGACAAGGTCCATCTCGTTCAGCGCATGAGAGTCGGCGCGGAGGGGCGTGAGATTATCGTCGATACCGATCCAAGCTGGGGTGCTGGCTTTTACGTTCTGGCGACGGTCGTCACGCCGCGCGACCCCGGCGACCGGCCGGTGCCCCGCCGCGCCATGGCGGTCAGCTATGTGCCCTTCGATATGAGCGCGCGAAAGCTTGAGGTGACGCTGGATGAGCCGGAGGTGTTTCGGCCGCGCCAACAGCTCGACCTTCCGGTGACGGTCGCCGGCGCCGCATCAGGCTCGACGGTGATGCTGACGGTCTCGGCGGTGGACGAGGGGATCTTGCGTCTGACGAAGTTCGCCTCGCCCGATCCGGTCGATTATTTCTACGGCAAGAAAAGGCTGGGCGTCGATATTCGCGATGACTATGGACGCATCCTCCACGCCAATCTCGGCGCCGCCGCCCGCTTTGGCGGTGACCAGCTTGGCGGTGAGGGGCTGACCGTTGTTCCGACGAAATCGGTGGCGCTTTTCAGCGGACCGGTGACGGTTGGCGATGGCGGTCGCGCCACAATTCCTATCGACGTGCCGGACTTTAACGGCGAGCTGCGCCTGATGGCGGTGGCCTGGTCGAAAGAAAAACTGGGCGCAGCGTCGGAGCCGTTGACCGTCCGCGATCTTGTACCTGCAGAGTTAGCCTTGCCGCGTTTCGTGGCGCCGGGCGATACGGCGACCGCGACGCTGTTGATCGACAATGTCGACGGCGCGGCTGGCGACTACACAGTCTCGTTGACGGGCGAGGGGCCGGTCGGTCTGTCGACGTCATCGGTCTTTACGCTGGCGCAGGGGGAACAGCAGACGGCGGCGTTTTCCTTTTCAACCGGCGAGGTTGGAATTGGCGCGGTAAACTTAAGCGTTGAGGGCCCGGACGGGTTTTCGGTGTCGCGCTCCTATCCGATCCAGTCCCGCACGCCTTATTTCCCGGTGACGCAAGTGCGCACCGCGGCGTTCGCCCCCGGCGAGACGTTTCAGGTGACGGATGCAATTACGCAAGCCTTCGTCCCCGGATCAACAGAAGTTGCAGTGTCGTTCTCGCGCCTCAACGGGATCGAGCCCGGACCGCTTCTCGATGCGCTTTATCGCTATCCCTACGGGTGTACTGAGCAATTGACCAGCTCGGCGATGCCGCTGTTGTTTGTTGATGTTCTTGGCGGTGAAGTCGGGCGCGGACCGGAGCGCACGGTGCGCCCGCGCGTGCAGGAAGCGGTGAACAAGCTTCTCAATCGCCAGTCGCCGGACGGCGCCTTCGGGCTCTGGCGGGTCGGCGATCGCTGGGCGTCGCCCTGGCTTGGCGCTTATGTGACGGACTTCCTGTATCGCGCCAAGGTCGAAGGGTACGGTGTGCCCACGGAAGCCCTGGACCGGGCCTATTCCTCTCTGGCGGATATCGCCCGCGTCGATCGGTTTTATCTGGCGAGTTATCAGACCGGTGTTGCTGATTTCGCGAACAACAATGACACGCGCGAATTCGTAAAGCGCCGTTCGTCAGCCTATGCGCTCTATGTTTTGGCGCGTGCGGGCCGGGCGGACCTTTCGGATCTCCGCTACTTCCACGATGCGCTGCTGGACGAAACACCGAGCCCGCTGGCGCGGGCTCATATCGGCGCAGCGCTCGCCATGATGGGTGATCGGGCCCGGGCCAACAGCGCGTTTGAAAAGGCGGTCGAAGCCTTTGGCTGGCAAAATCGCGGCGATTACTATCAGACCAATCTGCGCGATGTGGCGGGCGTCGTCGCATTGGCCGTGGAAGCCGGGCAGACGGGCAAAGTCGAAGCGCTCACCGAACGCCTTTCCGAGGTGATGAAAGATCCGGCCCGCCTTCACGCAAGAGCGCCTGCGCAGCAAGAAGCGTGAACGCTTTTTCCTGCGTATGCATGCGGCCCG
>JBCBSY010000040.1:0-9296 GCA_039818925.1 Pseudomonadota bacterium
GAGCAGCATCGAGCGATATGTTGAGCGTCGCCCAGTCCTCGCTTTGAAACGCCGCGCCTGCCGCCGCCATACTGTCCTGATAGGACGCTGGTTCCGCCGCCAATCCTGTGGAAAAAATAGAAAAAGCCGCCGCCGCCGCGGCAAGACGCGCCATTCGCATGTTTCGCTCCCGTCCCTTTATCGGCAGCTAATAGCCAACCTCCGTACGGCACAACGGGGGGAATTTCGATTGAACGCAGAAATGGCTCGATTCATCGAGTGCGATCACAAAAAAAGACCGCTGCGGGGAAGGGTTCGCAGCGGTCTTCGTATGGCGCGCCCAAACGGCAAGGGGGAGAAGGGCGCGCATCAGGGGAATCAAATGGTTACTGAACTAATCTTGTAAAATCCTAGCGATTGCGCAGAACGAGGTACAATCAACTCTTTGCGAGTAGCTGCGGCGTTTTCGCTGTGTCATTTAGGCCAGATCCGCCGCACTCCAGAGTTTGGAAAATTGTTCGCAGTGGATCAGGACGGATTGAAAGCTCGAAAGGTCAACACCTTCCGGAATTTCGTAAGTCTGTGCGCCGCTGTTGCTCGTAAGCGGAGCAACAAGGACGGAACCTTGCGTTGCGTTGCTCCCATTAGTTTCCGACGCAGCAAGCGGGGACAGGAATATTTTCAGGTCCGGGGCATTGCGTGTGCGGAAATCGGAAGACAGTTTGATATAAGTTTTCCCGTCTTTCTCAATAATCGACCAATCACCGGAAACCTTGAAAGATTTTTTGGTCCATTGACCGGAATAAAGCGTTTGGCCTGCGGCTTCGCTCATCGCTGCATGATAATCAGCAAAAGCTGGGCTAGCGATGGCGCCGGCGCTCAAAAGGCTTGCAGCGACAGCGCTGAGGATGACGTTTCTGCGGTTCATGGGTCTCTCCTGGTTTTTGATCTCTTTGGGTGGTCATCCACGTAAAGAGCTACGCGATCACGCGCAAAACACAGAGATGAGAGGCCGATTACGTTCGCGTGAGGAATTGAATCAAAGCGCGGCGCGAATTTTCTCGGCGATGGGTTCGAGTGTGCTTGCTTCGACCGGACCGCCGCTGGCGTGGGCGCCCAATGAGACGCCCTCATAGACAGGAATCACATGAAAATGCAGATGATAAACGCTTTGTCCTGCGGGCGCGCCATTAAACTGCATGATTCGAATGCCGTCTGGCGAGAGACCGTCTTTTACGGCGCGCGCGACAGTTTGCGTGCTGGCGGTAATTTCGGAGAGGGCGCCGGTGTCGATGTCAAAGAGGTTTGCTGCGGTCGCCTGTTTGTGGATGATGAGGCAATGCCCCTCGCTTTGCGGAAAAACATCCATGAAGGCGAGCGTCGCATCGGTTTCGAGAATTTTTACGCACGGCATGTCGCCGCGAATGATTTTTGCGAAGATGTTGTCAGGATCGTAAGTTGCGTTGAGAGTCATCTCTTTTCCTTGACGGGGAGGGGGTGTTAGCTTTGCGCGTTGTTCAGCAAGGTTAAGGCTTCGGCTTCCTGATCGTCGGGCACGGCGATGCGAACGCCGCCCGGCATGGGCAAAACAGAATTGATGGCGCCGTCCAGAAGTTCTGCATCGATATCATGGGCTTGCAGAAAACTGACAATAATCCGCGCCTCCTGTTGATCCTGCGTGCGTTTGATAACTTTCATGGCGTGCTTTCTATCATGACTTCTTAAAAGGCGTGAATTCCTTCAGGGCTTCAATCTCCGCGTCGATCTGGCGGCGCTCTGCATCGAGATAACGGCCAATAGCGTCGCGAAAGCGCTCATCGGCGATCCAGTGGGCGGAGTGAGTGGCGACGGGCTCATAGCCGCGGGCGATCTTGTGCTGGCCTTGCGCGCCGGCTTCAACGCGAGCGAGCCCGGTTTCAATCGCAAAATCCACTGCCTGATGATAGCAGATTTCAAAATGCAAGAAAGGGCGGTGCTCCGTACACCCCCAGTATCGGCCATAAAGCGCATCACCGCCAATGAAGTTGAGCGCGCCGGCGATGGGTTCGCCATCTCGCTCGGCGACAATGAGCAAGAGATGATCCGCCATACTTTCTGCGATAAGCCGGAAAAACGTGCGAGTCAGATAAGGATATCCCCATTTCCGGGCGCCGGTATCCTGATAGAAAATCCAGAACGTATCCCAATGGCGCTCCGTGATTTCAGCGCCGCGTAATCTGCGGATCTGAACGTCATCGATGGCGTCACGCCGTTCACGGCGAATGGCTTTGCGTTTTCTTGACGAAAGTGCGCCGAGAAAATCATCAAAGCATTCATAACCGCGATTGAACCAGTGATATTGCTCGCCGGCGCGCGGCAGATATCCCGTATGCGCCAGCGCCTCCTTATCGCTGTTCGAAATGAAATTGACATGCGCCGAAGAGGCGCCTGCCTGCTGCGTCACCTGACGTAATGCAACCGCGAGAGTCAGTCTGGCCTGATCATTTGCCGCGAGCAGGCGACGCCCCGGCACAGGCGTAAACGGCGCCGCGCAAAGCAGCTTCGGAAAATAACGCCCGCCAGCGCGTTCATAGGCGTCCGCCCAATGATGGTCGAACACATATTCGCCTTGGCTATGGCCTTTGACATAAAGCGGCGCCAGTCCGGTAATGTCGCCACGCTCCTCGACAACGAGATGCATTGGCGCCCAACCGGCTTCCGGCGCGACGGACTTGGATTGCTCCAGCGCCAACAGAAATTCGTGGCTGATAAACGGATCGAACGATTGCGGGTCCGGATTGGCGAAGCCATTCCACAGCGTTGCGTCAATCTCGCTGATTGAGGCGAGGGTTCGCGCCAGCGCTGCCTCCGATCCATCGGGCATTATTCGATCTCAAAAACGCCATCGATTTCAACAGCGGCGTTCATGGGAAGGCTCGGCGCGCCAACGGCGGCGCGCGAATGGCGCCCGGCTTCGCCAAACACCGCAACCATCAAATCGGATGCGCCGTTCACTACCTTTGGCTGGTCGATAAAGTCCGGCGTGCAATTGACGAAGGCGCCGAGCTTCACGACGTGCTTGACGCGGTCAAGATTCCCGCCGCAGGCTGCGCGCAACTGTGCAATCAGATTCACCCCGCAGGCGTGGGCGGCTTCAATCCCGCGTTCCAGCGTGACGTCAGCACCCAATTTTCCCGAAATCATACCATCCGGACCGATTGAGACTTGCCCGGAAATGAAAACCTGACGGCCCGATATGACATAAGGGACATAATTGGCCACAGGCGCCACCGGCTCGGGCAGGACGATCCCGAGCTTGGCGAGATGAGCATCAATTCGCGACATAAAGGCTCCTTTAGCGAGATCAATGTGGTGCCTTTTCGCAGGTTTGCCAACAGCGGACGCCGCTTTGGCCTGCGATTACTCTGCGGAGACGATCTCGATATCGATGCGCCGGTTGCGCTCGCGGCCGGCCGGCGTTGCGTTGCTCGTCAATGGCTCTGATGCGCCGACGCCGCGCGCGCTGAGACGACCGGCAGGCGCGCCGACAGATATCAAAAATGCACGCACGGCGTCGGCGCGGTATCCGCTCAATTGCCGGTTGCGCGCCGGATTGCCGCTCGAATCTGTATGACCTGTGATTTCAAGGCGCGTGCGCGGGCAATTATTGAGCGCCGCCGCGATCTGCCGAAGTTGATTGCGCGAGGGGTTGTCGATATCGGCCCGGGCGCTCAAAAAACCGATGCGCCGGCTGTCAATGTACGATTGCAATGTTGCAACACAGGCGGGCGGCCCCGCCGCCTCGGCATTGATTGGCGCTGTTTCGCTGACGCCCATTTCATCTGACGAGGCCAGCGCTTGCTCATCGTCCTCAAGCGCGCGCGTAATCAGATCTTCCATCGATTCCGGCGGCGTCAGGATTGTGATCTCTGCGGCGCCGGTCAGGCCAGCAGACATATCCTCGACCAAGGCGCGTGCGGCGGTTGCGCGTGTTTCGTTTTCAGCCTCGCCTGAGAGCGTAAACAGCGTATCTTCTGCTGCGATGGCGCCGCTGCGTAAATAAGAAAGAGCGCGCAAAGAAGCTGTGGCCGCGCTCGCCCAGGCGTCGGCCTCAACCGGTGCGCCGCGCGCGACATCGAGATCGCCGGCAACGGTGATTTGCGGCATCAGCTCACGCGCCAGCGTAAAGAGCGTGTCGCGGGTTTCCTGATCGGGAACGTAACCTGAGAATGACAACGCCACATCGCCGCGTTCCGCGCTGAACGTAAAAGGGGATGCAATTGGCGCTTGCGGGCTGACGGAAAGCCCGCTGGCGTCGATGGCGGTAACCCCGCCCAACATCATGCCGCCAGCGCCGCTGGATCGGGTTACCCGTTCAACAATCTGGTCGCGTTCTTGTGCGCTCGGGGCGGCGCCGGTCAAAATTGCCTTTTGACCGTCAATCTCAACATTTGTCGTTGAAGCGGCTTCAACGCCAATGGCAGTTTGCACGCCGTCCGCAAGTTTTTGTTCTACTGATCCAGCGGAGCCCGGGACATTTTCCAAAAACAGGGCGGCGCTTCCTATCAGCACTACAGCAAAAAGCCCGGCGCAGAGTTTGAAAATTGCCTTCATGCAAATGTCTTGATTGTTTTTGGGCGTTTATCCGGTGGCGCTGTCACCACTCAAGAATGACTTTACCGGACTGGCCAGACAGCATGATATCGAAACCTTTTTGATAATCATCGATGGAAAACCGGTGGGTCAGGATCGGGGACAGGTCGAGGCCGGCCTGCAGCATCGCACCCATCTTGTACCATGTCTCGAACATGCGCCGCCCATAGATGCCTTTGATTTCAAGGCCCTTGAAGATGACTTTGTCCCAATCGACGCCAGCGCCGCTGGGCATGATGCCGAGCATCGCAATCTTGCCGCCGTGGTTCATGGTATCGAGCATCGACTGAAAAGCTGACGGCACGCCGGACATTTCCAGCCCGATATCAAAGCCTTCCGTCATTTTCAGATCTTCCATGACGTAGCGGAGATTTTCCTTCGTCACGTTGACGGCGCGGGTGGCGCCCATTTGGCGGGCGAGGTCAAGGCGGTAATCATTGACATCGGTAATGACGACATGACGCGCGCCGACAAATTTGGCGATGGCGACCGCCATGATGCCAATCGGCCCGGCGCCAGTGATCAAAACATCTTCGCCAACGAGGTCATAGGCAAGCGCGGTGTGCGTTGCGTTTCCATAAGGGTCAAAAATGGCGCCCATGTCGTCGGAAACGCCCTCTGGAAGTTTGTAGACATTGAACGCCGGGACGGCGACATATTCTGCAAACGAACCCGGCCGGTTGACGCCGACGCCGACTGTGTTGCGGCAGAGATGGCGCTTGCCAGCACGGCAGTTTCGGCAATAGCCGCAGGTGACGTGGCCTTCGGCGGAAACGCGGTCGCCAACCGCCATGTTGAAATGGTCCGCGTGGACTTCCGAGCCAATTTCAACAATCTCGCCCGAAAACTCGTGACCGACAGTCATTGGAACCGGAATTGTTTTCTGCGCCCAGTCGTCCCAGTTATAGATATGCACATCCGTGCCGCAGATCGCCGAGCGCCGCACTTTGATCAACACGTCATTCACGCCGACCTCCGGCCGGGACGTGTCAACCATCCATATGCCTTCTTCAGGCTTTGCTTTCATCAGGGCTTTCATGGGCGGTCCTTGCGCTAGTTGCCTCGTTCGAAGACAATCGAAGCCGTCACCGGTGTGGCCGGTGTAATCGAAGGCAATCCAGCAAGCTCCTTGAGCTTGTCAATGCCCGCCATGAGATCAAACTGATCCGTAAACAAGATGATCGGATCGGTCGTCTCCACCAGAACCCGATTTTCGCCTATGCGAGTCACTGTTAGGGCGGTCTCAAATGGAACGGTCGCTCCGCGGAGCGTTAGCTCACCAGCGAAATCAACGCTTTTGCGCGCGCCGATATTGAGATTGTCGACGGCGTCAAGATCAACAGTCGCGGAAACGGTCGCAGTCGGGTATGTCTCCGTTTCAAATAGATACTTACGCATGCGCTCATTGCGGATATCGATATTGGTCTCAACGCTGTCGAGCGGAATTGTGATTTCCGCTTCACCTGATGCGCTGACTGAGCCCTGTAGCTCCCGAAAGTAGTTGCTTTCCGGAAAGTCGCCGGCTTTGACAGAGACAAAGCCGATGCGCGATTCGTCGGACAAGAGCGCCCAGTCCGCGGCGGCGGGCAAGCTAAAAAGCAGTGTTGAGATGAATGCGGCAAGCGTCGTGTAAACCTTCATGAAACCTCCTCGCAATCCGGTGTGTCGTTTCAGCCGATCACGCCAAGCTTTGTACCCGCTTTGATGAACGCCGTCACGGCCTCGTCCACCTGGTCGTCCGAATGGGCTGCGCACATTTGCGTGCGGATGCGCGATCGGCCCTTGGGCACGACCGGGTAGGAAAAGGCCGTGACATAGAGGCCTTCGTCCATCAGGGAGTCGGCCATTTCTGCGGCTTGGCGGGCATCGGGGATCATCACGGGGATAATCGGATGTTCGCCCGCAAGAAGGTCGAAACCCGCCGCCGTCATCTGCTCGCGAAAGCGTTTGGCGTTACGGAAAAGCTGTTCGCGAAGACCTGCGCCGCCACGCACCAGCTCTAGTGTCTTCAGCGTGGCGCCGAGCAGCGCCGGGGTGAGGGCGTTGGAAAAAAGATACGGCCGGGCGCGATTGCGCAACAGGTGCACGACATTCTTTGAAGCGCAGATGTAACCGCCCATGCCGCCGCCCAGCGCCTTGCCAAGCGTACCGGTCAGAATATCGACCCGTTTGGCGACGCCGCAATGGGCTGGCGCGCCTTCGCCATGGGGACCCATAAAGCCTGTTGCGTGGCAGTCATCAACCATGACCAGCGCGCTGAATTCATCCGCAAGCGCACAAATTTCATTGAGCTTGGCGATATACCCATCCATCGAGAAAACCCCGTCGGTGACAATTAGCTTTGTGCGCGCGCCGTCGGTGTCGGCCTGCGCGAGCTGATTGCGTAAATCCGCCATGTCGGAATTGGCGAAGCGATAGCGTTTCGCCTTGCAAAGCCGCACGCCGTCAATAATCGACGCATGGTTGAGCGCGTCGGAGATGATGGCGTCCTCGGGGCCGAGCAGGGGTTCAAAGACGCCGCCATTGGCGTCAAAGCACGCCGCAAACAAAATCGAGTCCTCGTAGCCCAGAAAATCGGCGATCTCTTCTTCGACGCGGCGGTGCAGATCGGATGTGCCGCAAATGAATCGCACTGACGCCATGCCGAATCCATAGTCGTCCATGGTAGCTTTCGCGGCGGCGACAATGTCGGGATGATCCGCCAGGCCGAGATAATTGTTGGCGCAAAAATTTAATACGCGCTTTTTCTGCCCTTTGTGATCCACTTCGATCACCGGCCCCTGCGCGGAAGTGATTTGGCGCTCGATTTTCTCCAGCCCCTGGTCGCGGATATCTTCAAGCGTTTCCGAAACACGGTCATAGAATGCCTGGCGCATCTTGTTCCTTCTCTCATCTCGGTAGACGGGTCAGCTCAAAGGTTTGGCGCCGCGCGCGGTTGTGGTCAACGGCGCGCAAGGCGGCGTGATCACGGGCTATTGGCGTCCTGCCTTGCCTTCATCTGTTGAAACCTGCAGATTCCGGGGCAAAGCGCCCGGCGAGGGGCCGGTGCGCCGAAGCGGGGCGAAACCTATGAAAACCAGCAGACGAGACCTTTTGCGCGGCGCGGCCCTGACCGGCGCCATAGCGGGAACCGGCGCCCTCGGCGCATGTGCGCGCGAAGACGGGGCGCCTCCGAGCGACGATGCCGTCGCCACCGACATCACCACGCGAACGGTCGCAGAGGCCGAAAAGCTGCAGGGCATTTCGCTGACGCCGCAAGAGCGGGCGATGATGATCAACGATCTGGAACAACGCCTTGAGACCATGGCGGCGTTGCGCGCGACCGAGATGCCGAATGATCTGGCGCCGGCATTGACCTTCAACCCGAAGCTGCCGCGCAAATCGATCCCGTCGCAGAAAAACGAGCTGACCTTGAGCCCGGTGGCGCGTGACTTTCCTTCGGACGAAAATGATGTTGCGTTCGCAAGTATCGTTGAGCTGGGGACATGGCTGCGGGCCGGGGCGATATCCAGTGCTCAGCTTACAGAAATTTATCTGGCGCGCATCGCCAATCATGATGACGATCTGAACGCGTTTATTACGGTGACGCCGCAGCTTGCAAGAGAGCAAGCGGCGAATGCGGACGCGGATTTCGCCGAAGGTCGCGACCGCGGGGCCTTGCATGGCATTCCTTACGGGCTGAAAGACCTGGCGGACACCAAAGGCATTCTCACGACCTGGGGCGCAACGCCGTTTAAGGATCGCGTGCCGGAAACAGACGCGGAAGTAACACGCAAACTCCGGCTCGCGGGCGCTGTCCTGCTTGGCAAAACGTCATGCGGCGCGATTGCCTATGGCGATCAGTGGTTCGACGCGCGCACGCGCAATCCGTGGAACACGCAGGAAGGCTCTTCCGGATCGAGCGCCGGTTCGGCGTCAGCGGTGGCGGCCGGGCTTTGCGCCTTTGCGATCGGCACCGAAACCCTTGGGTCGATTGTGTCGCCATCTGAGCGCTGTGGAACGACGGGCCTGCGGCCGACCTTCGGCCGGGTATCGCGCGCCGGGTTCATGGCGCTCTGCTGGTCATTCGACAAAATTGGCCCGATATGCCGCTCCGTGGAGGACACGGCCGCCGTCCTCTCGCAGATCAACGGATATGACGCAGATGACGCGGGCGCGGCGCGCGTCGGCTTTACCTATGAGGCGGCGGCAGACCTTTCCGGCATGACCGTTGGCTATGTACCGGCCTGGTTCGAAGAAGGTGACGCTGCGGACCGGCAGGCGCTTGATGCGTTGCGCGGGCTCGGTGTTACGGTGAAGGAGTTTCCCTGGCCGGAAACAGACTTTCGCAGCCTGATCGAAATTGTGTTGGTGGAATCCGCGGCGGCTTTTGCAGACTTGACCCTCTCCAATCAGGACGACGACCTCGTCTGGCAGGCGCCGCAAGCCTGGCCCAATACCTGGCGCGCGGCGCGGTTCGTCTCTGCCGTTGACTATGTGCAGATTGACCGATTGCGGCGGCGGCTGATGCAGGAGGTTGGCGCCGCTTTCGAGGGCTTCGACGCGCTCATAGGTCCGCATTACGCAGGCGGGGCGCTGCTCGCGACCAACGCAACCGGACACCCGCAGCTTGCGATGCGCGCCGGTTATGCACAGCGCCCGGCGAATATTCCCGGCGCCGGCGATGACGAGGGACGTCCAACTTT
>JBCBSY010000041.1:0-9292 GCA_039818925.1 Pseudomonadota bacterium
CGGCGAGCCCGCCGGTTCCGACGGTAAAGGGCCAATCCGCAGGGGCCGGCCAGGAAGCAAGAAACGCCGCGCCCGTTAAAAGCGCGAGCGGCGCGGCGATCAGGCGGCGCCAGAATTCCTGCGGCGTTTCTTCCGGCGCGCCCTTGATGAGCGCCATGACGCCCCAGATTCCCAATGGGAAAATCAGCAGGAAAGACGCCCCGCCAATCAGTTGGAGCAGCAAATCTGCGGCGATCGCGCCAATAGGCCCCGCCATGTTTTCCACCGGAGCGGGCGTCGCCGTATTGAGCGACGGGTCAGAAATCGAAAACGTCGCAAGCGCCGCCAGCAGCCAGACCGCGAGCAACGCCATGGCGGCGCCGCCAGCCCGCATCAAGACGCTGCGCCCAAAGGATTGCAGACGCTCTATTAGCTCGGAAAACGGATCACGGTGGTGGCGGGCGCCGGAACGGGCATAGGAACGGGCGGATGACGGCATGGCGGTTTCGCAAACAATCCGGAATGGCTGAATAGGTTAACGCCACCTTGCCACGGCTCTTCGAAAAAAGGGTTAACGCCCCTTAACGATTGGCGACATCCGTTTGCGGCGCGGCTGCTTGCGGGTCTTCCAGCGGGACCGAGCGCACGCCGATAGTGTATTTGAGCGCCGTCCAGATCAACAGGCTCATGACGAAGGAAAAAGCAGCGATGGCGGACACGCCCAGCAACTGACCTGGCAACCAGATGCGTTCGGTCATCCAGAATGCGACAACCGCGCCCCAGCCGCCGCAAAAACAGTGGGCTGGAATAACAAAACCGGCGTCATCAATGCGAAACCGCGCAAGGAAGGGCGGCGTCACGGTGACAATCACGCCGCCGACTGCGCCAATCATCGCAGCTTGCCATAAAGCAGGCGAGACCGGGTCGGCGGCAATTGAAACGACGCCCGCAACAGCGCCGGTCATCGCGGAGACCAGTCCCGTACGTTTGTAAACAGTCTGTGTTAGGATCATGGCGGCGAGCGAGCCGCCAGCCGACGCAATCAGCCCGTTAGCGGCGATCACCCCGGCGGTGATGGCGTCTTCCACCGACGACATCGTTCCGCCGCGCGCGATCACAATGACCACCAGCGCGGCGACCGCAAGAGACGCGCCAAATGCCGATAGCGGCAGCGCTGTCGAGACTTGCGGGCGTGATGCGCCTTGGCCGAAGCGTCCGGGCCTTGGGCCGGCGACGATGACAGCAGCAAGCGCCGCCGCGCCGCCCGCCAGATGGACCGCGGCCGCGCCGCCGGCGTCCCGAAAACTCCACTCATCCGCAAAATAACCGCCGCCCCAGACCCACGAGGCGCCAATTGGATAAATCAATCCCGCCCACAGGCCGGTAAAAAACAAAAACGGCCAGAGCCGCACCCGCTCCGAGATTGCTGAGGAAACAATCGTCGCGCCGAGCGCCGCCAGCGTCATGTGAAAAAACCAGTGCGCGCCGGAGGCGTAACCCAGCTCACCAGGGTCATCGTCCGCCGGCGCCCAACTCTGGAAGGGCCCCAGAAAGCCGCCATCTTCAATGCCAAACAAAAGATTATAGCCAATGACCCAAAAAGCGAGCGCCGAGACGCCAAGCGCTCCGATCGTCCGTAAACAGACTTGTGGTGCGTTCTGTGTGCGCGCCAAACCAATATCGCGCAAGGCGAGACCGGCGATGGCCACCAAACCCGCGACCCCGCCCGCGATCAGCAAACTTGAATCAAGGATATAGCGGGTCACGTCGCTGGCCGCTGACATGTCCTGCGACAGGGCGGCGCTCGGCGCCAGCACGCACAACAACGCTACCGCAGCGGCGTTTCGTCCCAAAATGCGCATCCTTATGCTTTTTCCTGTCATGTCACATCCGCTCAAACCGATGGAAACCGTATTGCTCCCGCCTATAAACCTGTTTCCCGAGAAAACGCACGGCCTTGTCGGGCTGACCGCCGAGACTTGCACCGTTCACATTAACAAAAGATGCGCCTTTCGACGCATGATCGGCTCAAATGGTGGACGGCGCGGCATGGACGCGCGATGGTCAGACGATGAGCGACACGCAGCATTTCGATATCGTGATTGTCGGCGGCGGCCTCGCCGGCGGGCTTGCAAGCCTCGCCCTTGCTGCGCGCGGCTTTTCCTGCGCCGTCGTGGATGCCGCCGACCCGGCGAAAATGCGCGGCGCGGCGTTTGACGGCCGCACGACGGCGATTTCCTATGCGTCGGCGCGGGTTTTTCGCCGGCTTGGCCTTTGGGAGACGATCGCCCCCGAAGCCGAACCGATCATGGACATTCTCGTCACAGACGGGCGGGCGAAATCACGATTTGACGCGGGCGCGATGTCGCGCTTTTTCCTGCATTTCGACAGCCGCGAGCTTGGAGATGACACGCCGCTTGGCTGGATCGTTGAAAACCGCGTTTTGCGCGAGGTCTTGTTTGACGCCATCGCCCGGGAGGGCGCCATCACGCTCGTCGCCCCGGCAAAACGTATCGCAACGCGCATTGATGATGCGGAGGCGGTCGTTACGCTGGAGGATGGCCGTCGTCTTCGCGCAGCGCTGGTGATTGCGGCGGATGGACGCTCATCGCCGTCCCGCGCCGAAGCAAATATTAAGACGAACAACTGGCGCTATCCACAGACTGGCATTGTGGCGACCGTCGCCCATGAGCGCTCCCATGAGGGCGTTGCGCAAGAGTTTTTTCTGCCCGCCGGCCCGTTTGCGATCCTGCCAATGACGCCGCTTCGCAAAGATGGAGCGATCGTCAAACACAGAAGTTCGCTGGTCTGGACCGAGCGCGCCGAAGCGGCGCCGGCCTATATGGCGCTTGATGACGAAAAATTCCGTATAGAGATTGAAAATCGGTTCGGGCCTTATCTCGGCGCCATCGAGCCAGCGGGCCCGCGCTGGTCCTATCCGCTCGCTTTTACGCTGGCGCAGTCTTACATCGCCCCGCGTCTCGCACTCATCGGCGACGCCGCGCATGCGATCCATCCGATTGCGGGGCAGGGTTATAATCTCGGCGTCAAGGATATTGCCGCGCTGGCGGACGTCTTGCGCGACGGGCGCGATGTCGGCCTCGACATCGGCGCGCTGACGGTGTTGCAGAACTACCAGCGCTGGCGCCGGTTTGACTCGGCGTCGCTGGCGCTTGGCACGGATGTGCTTAACCGGCTTTTCTCCAACGATATCGCGCCACTGCGCATGGCCCGTGATTTTGGCATGGGCGCGGTGAACGCCGTCAAACCCTTGCGTCAGTTTTTTATGAAACAGGCGGGCGCCGATATCGGCGCACTGCCGAGTTTGATGGCAAGAGAAAGCTAACCCCTGAGCAGCAACTCGCCCTTGCGCGCCTCGACGCTTTCAAGGCGCGAGAGAAAACTCATGCCCAGAAGATTGATGCTCAGTTGCTCGTCTTTGAGGATGAACGCTTTCACCCCTTCGATGCGAATCCCATCGATTTCAATTTCGTCGATAGTCACAAAGGCCGCTTTCGTTTCGCCATTGGCCGTGTGCACCGGATAATTATAATCCGTCCACGACGTATAGATGCCGGCGTCGCGCGCGTCCGTGTCGCGCAAGGCCACATAGCTGGCGCCGGTGTCGACCAGAAAGCGCGATGTCCGGCGATTGACCGACGCCTCAACATAAAACTGACGGTCCGGTGCGGCGGCAATGCGGATTTCGTCGCGCCAGCGCGGCGTGACCGATGCGGCCCGGGCGGCGCCGGGCGTACGGGCCTGCGCCTCGGAATAAGCAGCCTGATGTCCCGCGCGCGCATCCTGCGTCTCGATCAGCCGCACGCCGATAACGGCGGCGGCGACGATCCCGGCGGCGGCGATGATTTCCGTGCGCATGAAGGCCTCTCGCTAACGAGGCCGCAGAGTGGCAAAGCTTGGTTTCCCGAAGGTCTAAAGGGTTGTTCGAATGCAACCTTTAACCAAGACCCAGCACATCGCGCATGGAATAGAGCCCCGGCGGCTTGCCGATCGCCCAGCGGGCCGCGGCCACCGCGCCTTTGGCGAAAAGCCCGCGATCAATCGCTGAATGGGAGAGGGTGATCACTTCCTGCATCCCGGCGAAGGACACCCGATGATCGCCGACGATCCCGCCGCCGCGCATCACCGAAAAGCCGATATCGCCAGCCTTACGCGCACCCTCACGCACGCCCGAGGCGCGTTTGGCGGCCAGGTCGACGCCGCGTCCGCGCGCCGCCGCCTGCCCTAACATCAAGGCCGTTCCCGATGGCGCATCGACCTTCGCCCTATGGTGCGCCTCGAAGATTTCGATGTCGTAATCATCCCCGAGCGCTCTGGCCCCCGCCTCCACCAGCGCGGTCAGCACATTGACGCCGACACTCATATTGCCAGATTTGACCACCGGAATGGTTTTCGCCACTTCGGCGATCGCCGCCTCGTCAGCGTCGGACAAACCGGTGGTGCCGATCACATGCGCCACCTCTTGCGCCGCCGCGGCGCGGGCGTTTTCGACCGAGGCCGCAGGGGCCGTAAAATCAATCAGCGCGCCGGCCCGGGCCAGCCCCGGATCCGCCTCGGCCTCAACTTTCAGGCCCAGCGCATCAAGCCCGGCCAGAACGCCAATGTCCTTGCCGATATCCGGCCCGCCCGGGCGTTCAAAGCCACCGGCCAGACTCGCCCCCGGGGTTTTCAGCACCTCTGCGACCACCGCCCGGCCCATGCGCCCGCCGGCGCCGGCGACGAGAATGGAGGATTTCGCTGACATGGATTGGCTCCTTTTGGCGCGGATCAGCTTCCGCGCGGGAAAGGCGTTCCATAGACATGGGCGAAATATTTCGCAATGTCGCGTGCATTATCGAGAAAACGCACGCCGTTCGCCGTCTTTACGTCAGCAAAAGGGCCCGCATCCGCCTCTGTCGACAGGACCAGCGTCGGGCAATTCCATTCGCCATCGCCGAGGCGCGCCACCAAGTCGGGGCGCGGATGCGCCAGCGGCTGATAGCGGATATCAAGCGCTTCCCTGATCGCCGGAAAGTAATTCAGCACGCCCCAAATTTCAGCGCATTCCGGACAAAACTCCCGGCGGTTCTTGTCTTCAAATCCGGGTGGGAGGAGGAAGAGGGTATCACGCTTCATGATGCTTGGGCTTTCAGAACGAGGGCTATTTTTGTCCCTGATTGTCTTTCACATCAGCAGAGTCAACAAAAGTTGGTGAGTTAGCAAAGCTTGATAGCCTACTTGTCCTATTAGCTGGCCAAGGAGCTCGATCAAATAATAGCTGTTCTATATAATCAGTGCGCCAGCAATAACCTATTTCAGTCTCTGTATTGTCAATTTTTGATGTAAGCCTACCCGAATACACACCCAGTAACATCTGGTGTGTACCAATCTGAGATTTTGTTACACGAAAATCATTCAAAAAAACAGGCGCACCTGACATTCCTTTATACGTCCGTGCATCAATCAAAAACCTGGGGTGCCCTCGATGCGAGATCATTGGTCCAGATGCGATATGCCCAACCTTGCCAATCGGCAGTGCTTCAGTTCCTCCCGACAAACCTCTTGGGAATCCCAAGATAAGCACGTTATCGCCAAAAACAGGCTCAACATGTTTGTCTTCAAAGACTAAATTTGCAGGCTTTATTGCTGCATTCTCCGGTATATTGCACTCTATGGCAGCGATGTCGTTACCTAGCGGCCTAGATGGATCCTCAATCCATTTTGGGTTTTCACCGTCAACTGAATTGATTTCAATTTCAAACGATTTGTGCCTCAATCGAGAAATTACAGTTCGGTCCTGTGAGTCTTTTTCAAGGTCGTGATATAATACTCTCAGGTGGGTAATAACTGCGCCAGTTTCAGACTTGTTAGGCGCATTCGGGCGACGGCCCGTAAGAACATGCCAATTAGTTACTAAATACGATTTCTTATTGCGCACAAAGAAACTGCCGGTGGCCGTACCGAGCAACACTTCAGTTCCACTCACATCAGTCTCACGATGAAAACACTCTAATTTCACCGCTGATATTTCAATAGGACTTGGCATGAGATGAAATTCACCGCCCGTCGGTCACGTTCTCCCAGAATGTTTTGGCGCGGTCGAAAAAGCCACGCGAATTCGGGCAAGCCGCTTCGCCGCCGCCGGCCTCGCAGAACTGTTTCAGCAAGTCTTTTTGCTCCGCATTGAGGCCCGTCGGCGTTTCCACCTGAACCTCCACATACATGTCGCCGCGCCCTTGTTTGTTGAGCACCGACATGCCTTTGGAACGCACGCGGAAACGCCGCCCGGTCTGCGAGCCTTCGGGAACGGAAATTTTGACGCGCCCGCCGTCAATGGTCGGGGTTTCAAATTCGCCGCCCAGCGCCGCCGTCGTCATCGGGATCGGCATGACGCAAAAGAGATTTGGCCCGTCACGCTCGAACAAATCGTTCTCAGCCACATGGACGAAGATATAGAGATCGCCTTCCGGGCCGCCGCGCGGCCCCGCTTCGCCCTCACCGGAAAGCCTGATGCGCGTGCCGCTTTCGATGCCGGCAGGGATGTCGACGCTGAGCGTGCGTTCGCGCCGAACACGGCCCTGACCGCCACAGTCCGTACACGGATCGGCAATCACCCGGCCTTCGCCGTTGCAATGGGGGCAAGTGCGCTCAATCGTAAAGAAACCCTGCTGAACGCGCACCCGGCCGACGCCTTTACAGGTGCCGCATTCCGTCGGGCCGGAACCGGGCCGCGCGCCCGTGCCGTCACAGGTCTCGCACGCCACAGAGCCCGGCACGCGGATTTCGGTCTTCTTGCCGTGAAACGCGTCTTCCAGACTGATCTCAAGATTATATTTTAAGTCGGCGCCACGGCCCGGCCCACTTCGGCGGCCGCGCTGGCCGCCCATAAATTCGCCGAAGATCTCATCAAAGATGTCGGAGAACCCGGCTGCACCGCCCGCGCCCATGCCAGCGCCGCGCGCAAACCCGTTCGCGCCGCCCATTCCCCCGTTTTGAAAAGCCGCATGACCGAACCGGTCATAGGCCGCGCGTTTTTGATCGTCGGAGAGAATTTCGTAAGCCTCGCCGAGCTCTTTAAACTTTTGCTCCGCCTCCGGATTATCCGCATTGCGGTCCGGGTGATACTGCATCGCGCGTTTGCGGAACGCCGATTTTATCGCCGCTGCATCTGCGCCGCGTTCAAGACCCAAAACTTCATAGTAACACTGTTGCGCCATGGTATCTGCCGCGTCCCGCTTTCCGGGTTGTTACCTCGCCCCTCTTACCGGCCGCCCTCGCAAGCGCGCAGGGCCCGTATCGCATTCTGGACCCCACATTCGCGGGTAGGACCGGGAAGGGCCGCGATCAATTCGCGGCCCCCTCCGTCTCGTTAGTCTTTTTTCTCGCCGTCGACTTCCTCGAAATCGGCGTCGACGACATCATCATCTTCTTTCGTCGCATCGGCAGCCGCGGCCGCTTCGCCGCTGTCCGGTTCGCCGCCTTCGCCGGCGCCCGCCTTGTACATGGCCTCGCCGAGTTTCATCGTCGCCTGGGCCAGCGTGCCCGCAGCCGTGTTGATTTCCTCAACATCACCGTCTTCGGCTTCGAGTTTTTCCTTCAGGGCCGCAAGCGCGTCGTCGATCGCCTTGCGGTCGTCGTCTTCAAGCTTGTCGCCATATTCCTCAAGGTTCTTCTCGGTCGAATGGACCAGCGCCTCAGCGCGGTTCTTCGACTCAACGCCTTCGCGGCGCGCCTTATCCGCATCCGCGTTGGCTTCCGCGTCCTTGACCATCTGTTCGATATCGTCGTCCGAAAGACCACCGGAGGCCTGGATGCGAATTGACTGCTCCTTGTTGGTCGCCTTGTCCTTCGCCGAGACGTGAACAATGCCGTTGGCGTCAATGTCGAACGTCACCTCAACCTGGGGCACGCCGCGCGGCGCCGGCGGGATGCCGACAAGATCGAACTGGCCGAGCATCTTGTTATCGGCGGCCATTTCCCGCTCGCCCTGGAAGACACGGATCGTCACCGCGGACTGATTGTCTTCAGCCGTCGAGAAGGTCTGCGATTTCTTGGTCGGGATCGTCGTGTTGCGATCGATCAATCGGGTGAAAACCCCGCCAAGCGTTTCGATGCCGAGCGACAAGGGCGTTACATCGAGCAGCAGCACGTCTTTCACGTCACCCTGCAGCACGCCCGCCTGAATCGCCGCGCCGAGCGCGACGACTTCATCTGGGTTGACGCCCTTGTGCGGATCCTTGCCGAAGAACTGCTTCACCGTTTCCTGCACTTTCGGCATGCGGGTCATGCCGCCGACCAGGATCACTTCGTCGATATCGCCTGGCGAAATGCCGGCGTCTTTGAGCGCCGCCTTGCACGGATCGACCGTGCGCTTGACGAGATCGTCAACCAGGCTTTCCAGCTTGGCGCGCGACAGCTTCATGGTCAGGTGCTTCGGCCCCGATGCGTCCGCGGTGATGAATGGCAGGTTCACCTCATAGGAGGACGTTGAGGAAAGCTCTTTCTTGGCTTTCTCCGCCTCTTCCTTCAGGCGCTGGAGCGCAAGTTTGTCTTTACGCAGATCAATGCCCTGATCTTTTTTGAACTCGTCAGCCAGATAATCGACAATGCGCAAGTCGAAGTCTTCACCGCCAAGAAACGTGTCGCCATTGGTGGAGAGCACTTCGAAAACGCCGTCGCCGATTTCGAGGATCGAAATATCAAACGTGCCGCCACCGAGGTCATAGACCGCAATCTTCTGACCGGCGGTTTTCTTCTCAAGACCGTAAGCCAGCGCCGCGGCGGTCGGCTCATTGATAATGCGCAGGACTTCAAGGCCGGCGATTTTACCGGCGTCTTTGGTGGCCTGGCGCTGTGCGTCGTTGAAGTAGGCCGGAACCGTGATAACGGCTTGCGTTACATCCTGACCGAGATACGCTTCGGCTGTTTCTTTCATCTTTTGCAGGATGAAAGCCGAGATCTGCGACGGGGCGAATTCCTCGCCGCGCGACGACACCCAGGCGTCGCCATTGTCAGCTTTCACGATCTGGTAAGGGACCATGCCCTTGTCCTTTTCCACCGTCGGGTCGGTGAAAGGACGGCCGATCAGGCGCTTGATCGCGAAAAAGGTGTTTTCCGGATTGGTGACCGCCTGGCGCCGCGCCGGCTGGCCGATCAGGCGTTCCCCGTCATCCGTGAAGGCGACAACCGATGGGGTTGTCCGGGCGCCTTCGGCGTTTTCAATAACTTTCGGCTCTTTGCCTTCCATGACGGCGACGCACGAGTTTGTTGTCCCGAGGTCGATGCCGATTGAGAGGCCGGAAATAATGGGGCC
>JBCBSY010000042.1:0-9214 GCA_039818925.1 Pseudomonadota bacterium
AGACGAAGGAGACATCCCAGTAGAAGTCGCGGTTCAGCGCTTCAAATTCACCGGAAAGCTCGCTCGCCGAACGCCAGGTGGTCAGCTCATCGCCCGAGATGACGCCGGTGTTGTTCGGCCCGCCGCGGCTGATGATGTCGCCCTGGTCACGGTTGATGTAAATGACGCGCTCGCCATTCAGGGTCGGCAACACCGCGCCGTCCGCCTCAAGCTGGTTCAACGTCGCCAGCGCCGAGGCCGACAACAGCGGGTTCTGGTCGATATAGATCGGCGTCGCCCGCGAACCGGCGGTGGAACTGCCGCCCATCCAGTTGAAACCGCTGCCTGTCTGACCGATCGCGTCGCTTTCAACCCGCGAATAAAGAAGGTTGGTCTTGAAGGTCATGTTGTCGGTCAGCTCATATTTGAACATGCCGTTGGCGACAATACGCTCCGTGCCCGACTGAATGTTGCGGTTGTCCGAAATCCTGAAGCCGCTGCCGCCGATAGTCTCGTTGATGGCTGCGGGGTTCGGCGGAGCAATATTGCCAAAATCAACCGGTACGAGGTTGCCGCTCGAGTCGAAAGTAAGCGGAACCGCCAAATTCGGCAGGAATGTGTTGGTCGCTCCATCCGGATTCGGAATAAACGGCACCGAGTTAGCCGGAGCAAACGTGCCAATAAACAGGTTCGGATCAATGCCGGGGTTGGCCTGCGCAAAAGCGAACGGGCTCAGCCCGCCGCTGCCCGCGCAGAACGTCGCCAGCGTACCCGTTGCCCCCGTGCAGGAAGCACTCGGGAAAATTGGAGCATCAACACTGCCGGTCAAGGCATTTTCAAAGGACACAAGACCGCCGGCTGGCTGCAGCGGGTTCGTGGAGTTGGCGATAAAGATTTGTTCCGGACCAGCGGAGTTTGGGTTTGTGATCGGCGAGATGCCTCTGTCGAGCGGGCGGTCGCCGCCATCCGGATCGGCCTGGATCCGCTCAGCATGGAAATATTCGCCGCTGATCGTCAGATTGCCGCGACCGTCGTCAAAGTTCTTGCCCCAAAGGCCGGTGAAACGATAGTTCTCGCCATCGCCTTCCTGGGTGATGCCGCCCTGGGCGAGCAGGTTCAGCCCTTCGAAGTCGTCTTTGAGGATGATGTTGACAACACCCGCCACCGCGTCAGCGCCGTAGATCGGGCCGCCGCCAACGGTCAGCACTTCGGTGCGCTCAATCAGCGCCGGGTTAATGATCGACAGGTCAACCTGCACGCCGTTCGCGTTGCCGGGAACGAACACAGTCGCCTGTGTCGAGCCGACGAAGCGACGGCCGTCAACCAGGGTCAGCGTTCTGTTCGTGCCGATGTTCAGCAGGTCAGGAAACGCGCCGTTGTCACCGCGCTGGGTGTTGGGGCCCTGGTTGTTCGGGCTGAAGTTGCCGAAACCGCCGATCGGCAGGTCGTCAATCGCCTGCAGCGGGTTGGTGAACGCACGATCTTCGAATTCCGCCGCACCAATTGTCGATACGTCAATCGTTGTATCCACCGGGCGGCGAATACGTGAACCTGTGACAACAACAACGTCGCGATCTTCATCGTCCGCGACATCGCCGTCTTGTTGAATAGCCGCGACCGCCGCCGCAGCTGCAATTGCGGAAGAATTCGTCGCATCTACAACGATGTCTTCTACCGCATCCTCGGCCACAGCCGTTGAAACGCCGCCGATAGCAAGTGCGGCTGCACTCGCCCCCAGGAGATAACGAAACTTGCTCGAAGAGCCGGAAGTCCCGATTTTCTTTGTCATTTTTTGCGCCCTCTCTCGTTTTTTAACGCCAAGCGAAACTATGGAACATGCGGCTCTTGGCCGAAAACCCCGAAATCTCGCGCTAAAGGTCCATTGGACAGGATAACCTTAAGATCAAAGCTTTGAATGATCATGGAAAGGTCGTCAACGGCGCGGCTTTGCTTGTGAACGTAAATGTCCCGCCAGTGACATTTTTGCGACGCATGGGGACCCCAACAGACAAAATCAAGGGTTGAATCGACGCTGGCTTTAACGCCTTGTTAACCAAGATTTACAAGGCGTTACGCAGATTTTGGGAAAATAACGCGGTTTAAGCGCTGGCCGGCGCAACCTTCGACCAATCGCGCTTGACGTCCGTCGCAAGAAGGAAGGGCGAAGCGACGAAAACCGAAGAATACGTTCCGATCACAACGCCCCAGATCATCGCCAGCGTAAAGCCGCGCAAAACCTCGCCGCCAAAGATCACCAGCACCAGCAACGCCAGCATTGTCGTCACCGAGGTCATAACCGTACGCGACAGGGTGTCGTTGATCGAAAGATCGAGAAGATCTGCCAGCGGCTTCTGCTTGAATTTGCGCAAATTCTCGCGGACGCGGTCATAAACGACCACGGTGTCGTTCATTGAATAACCAACAATCGTCAAAATCGCCGCAATAATCGCGAGATTAAACTCAAGGCGCGTCACCGCAAACATGCCCAGCGTTATGATCACATCATGAACCAGCGCCACAATCGCGCCGAGCGAGAACTGCCATTCAAAACGCAGCCAGATGTAAATCAGCATCATGGCGATTGCGAGCGCTACGGCCAGCGCGCCTTTTTGAATCAATTCACCAGACACGGTCGGACCGACGACATCGACTTTGCGGAAGTCAATTCCCTCACCTAAAAGCTCTCGCAAAGCTTCTTGCGCGAGCACACGCGCATCCTGCTGGGTGCTGTCGCCGTTAGCCGCCTCATCGTCACCGCCCGGTTGCTGACCGATCCGCACCAGGACGGCTTTGTCGGCGCCGGCAAAGTCCTGAATTTCCTGCACATCCACAGTGCCAAGACCCAGATCGGAGACCGTTGTGCGCACCGCGCCGATATCAATAGGCTCGTCGTCAGCGACCTCGATGGTGACGCCGCCGCGAAAATCAACGCCGAAATTCAAACCAATGGTGAAGACCGCGACAAGGGAGCCAACCACCAGAAAGGCGGAAAGCGCCATCGCGACAAAGCGCATTTTGGTGAAACCAATATGGGTTTGGTCCGGTACCAGCTTCAGCAACATCGCGCCGCCCCTTTAGAGTCTGACTTCTTTGGGCCGTTTGGCCAGCAGATAACCGCCGGCGAAAAGCCGGGTCAGCACATAAGCCGTAAACACGGAGGTGATAACGCCCACGGCCAGTGTAATCGCAAAGCCGCGCACCGGTCCGGCGCCCAGCTGGAACATGATCAGCGCCGCCAGAAAGGTTGTAATATTGGCGTCGATAATCGCCGAACGGGCTTTGTCATAGCCCACCTCCGCAGCCTTGATGGGCGCCTTGCCGGCTTTTAACTCCTCACGGATCCGCTCAAAGATCAGGACGTTCGCATCAACCGCCATCCCGATTGTCAAGACAATGCCGGCGATGCCGGGAAGCGTTAGCGTCGATCCGAGCAAGGACAATATCCCGGCGATCAGGATAACGTTCGCGATCAAAGCGATGTCCGCGTAAACGCCAAACCGCCCATAAGTGATCACCATATAAATGATGACGGCGATAAAACCGATCACCAGCGCCTGGGCGCCCGCTTCAACCGAATCCTGGCCCAACTGAGCGCCGACGGTCCGTTGCTCTAGGGTTTCAAGTTCCGCCGGCAAAGCGCCAGAGCGAATCAGGAGCGACGTTTCTGCGGCTTCAATAGCTGTAAAATTGCCGGTAATCCGGCCCGAGCCCTGGGTGATCGGTGTTTGAATGGTTGGGGCCGAGATAATCTCATTGTCGAGTACAATGGCGAAGACAGCCCCGACATTGTTACGCGTATAGTCTGCAAAACGCCGTGCGCCGCGATTATCGAAGGCGAAATTGATTTGAAAGCCGCCGCCGTCATTATTCGGGCTGGCCGACGCCGTCTGCACCATACCGCCGGTCACTTCCGCGTCCTCATAGAGTACGAGGCCCGGCCGGCCGGAGCCTTCGAGTTCAGCAAAGGGGAGAAACACGCGCCCTGGCGGCAGAAGACCTGCGGATGCATCCTGAAGACTGACGGTCGGATCGTGACGGTGAAAACTCAGCTGGCCGGTGCGGTTGATCAAAGCGATCAGCGCGTCAGGGTCATTATCGCCGGGCACTTGCACCACAATGCGGTCCACGCCCTGCGGCGCGATCAGCACTTCCCTATTTCCCGCGGGATCGATGCGGCGGCGAACCACTTCGATCGAATCGCGCACCGCCTCATCCGCGTAAAAGCGCCGCGCTTCCGTGGTCATCTCGATCTCGATCCGTGGCCCGCTGACGCTTACATTATACGCGCGAAGGCCAAGGCCGAGAGCGCCGCCGACGCCGCCTCGGGTTAGTTCCCGCACCCGGTCTTCCGCTTCTTCTGAATCGGCCGCATCTGCAATCAGCAGCGAAACAACATTATCATCTTCATTATAGGAAATGCTCTCAATCGAGATGCGGTCCTTATTGGCCGCCCGGTTTGGCCGCATTTCGCGGCGCACGTCGCCCATCAGGCCCTTCATGCGATCATCGATGACCTTTGTCGTATCGACGCTAAGAAGCAGATGCGAGCCGCCCTGGAGATCGAGCCCGAGATTGATCACGCCTTTCGGCAAAAAGCCCGGCAAACTGCCGCGAACATCCTCTTGCAGTAGATTTGGCGTGGCGAACAAAACGCCGAGCACCATCAACAATGCGATGCCGGCGGTCTGAAGTCTTGAGAACTGAAGCATGGCGTTGGCTCGGAGAAGGACGCTCTTCTTTGAAGCGCCTGTTTACATTGATTGCGACTACTTGTCGTTCGCGGCGGGTTGCGGCTTGGTGCGCACGTCGCTCAAGGTTGATTTTACAACTTTCACCGTCACATTTTCAGCGATCTCGACCATGATTTCATTATCATCGAGAACTTTCGTCACCTTCCCCACAATGCCGCCCTGCGTGACCACGACATCGCTTCTGCGCACATTTGAGACCATTTCCATGTGCTTTTTGCGGGCCGTCATTTGCGGCCGGATCAACAAAAAGTAGAAAATCACAAAAATCAGGATCAGCGGGGCCATTTGCAGAAACGGGTTCGGCGCAGCGGCGTCAGCGGCCTGCGCATAGGCGGGCGAAAACAGCATTGGTTAATGTCTCCCTCGGGAAGAGCCGGACCGATAGGCAACAGATTGAAGGTATTGCCCCTTTCCGACGCGAAGTCCGCGGATATATAGCGATCCACGCCAGTGTTGCAATGCGCTGAGGGCCGGGATCTTGCGCTTCTTAACAATTGGGCGCGGGCGACGCAGCCCGGCAGAAAACCTGCATGACTAACAGACCGATGCCCCCGAAAGACACAAGAGCCCCGACGCCATGTCTGTAAAAACCCTCGTGATCGGCCTCGACGGCGCGGATCACCGCATGCTTGACCAGATGATCGCCGAGGGAGCGCTCCCGGCATTTGCGGCGCTGCGCGACAGATCCGTCGCCTTTGAAGTGCAGAACGACCCAGCCCAGGGCAACGGCCAATTCTGGACCTCCGCCGCGGTCGGCGCAGGGCCCGGCCATCATGGCCGCTATTTCTATATGCAGTTCGATCCGGCAAGCTATGACATTCGCCTTGAAAACGACCTTACTCTGCCAACGCTGACGCCATTCTGGGAAACGCTCGACGCCGAGGGTCACAAAGTTACGGTGGTGGACTGGTATAAGATGCCGGTGGGGCCGCTGAAGCATGGCGTCTTGCTTCACCGCTGGTTCGCGCATGAACCGCTGCACAACACCACTTTCCATCCGCCGGAAATGCGCGTGGTCGCCGAGCGCTACGCGAAAAGCGATCCGATTGCGGAGGGGTTTGCGAGCCGCGCCCGCGACGGGGCGGCGGCGATGCGCGATTTCTTCGAACGCACCCTGAGCCGGATCGATATCAAGAGTTCATTCTTTGCCGACCAGATGCGCGACAATGACTGGAACCTTTATGTCGCCTGTTTTTCAGAGGCCCATAATATTGGCCACTACTTTATGGAAGTCGAAGACGAAAGCCACGATCTCCATGACCTATCGGTCGCCGCCGCGATCGCGAACCCGTTGCGGCAATGCTACAAAAGGCTGGATCAGGCGATCGCGGCGATCATGGACGCTGCCGGGTCAGACGCTGAAGTTTTTGTCATTGCCGGTCCGCATATGGAAAAATTCATCAGCGCCAATGGCGCCTTTGACGAAATCTTGCGGCGTGTAGATCAGGGTAACGACGCGCCGCTGGCGGCGGCCGAAAGCGCAAAAAATTCCTATCATGCAATCGCGCCCGAACCCCTTCGACGCCGGCTCGCCCCGCTGGCGAAATGGATGCGCCGCAAGCTCGCCAGAAACCGGTTTCAGGGGCGGCGATTTTTCGCTGTTCCGCATAATGATAATTCTGGCGCCGTTCGCATCAACTTAAAGGGCCGCGAAAAATACGGCTGCGTTTCCCCCGGCGAGGAATATGACGCGTTGATCGCGGAAATCGCCGAAGGTGTTTCTTCCTTCATCAACCCGGCCACCGGTCGGTCGATCGTCAAGCGCGTTGTCAATGTCTCCGCTGAGTTCGATGGCCCCCATCGCGACCTGATCCCCGACCTTTACATTGAATGGGACCGCACGGAGACCACCGGAAACTTTCAACGCCTGGTGTCGACGCATTTTGGCGAGGTTATCATCCCGCGCCACGCCCGCACCGGCGATCATGGCCAGACCGGCGGGTTCTGGGCCCCAGCGGGGCGCCTGGAGACCGGGCCGGGCCGGCCCAAAGACATCGCGGCGCCAATCCTTGCGTCCGTGCGATCTGCGCCGCCGCTTTGTTAACCGTTCTGACAGCACAGCCTCCCTCAACCTGAAGCTGGCAGAAACCTTGCTAGTCTTTATGATCTGGCAATGGACCTGGGGGCGCGCACGCACCATGACGGCAAAAGTTCTTTTTATTGGTATGGACGGCGCGGATCCAGGTTTCGTCGACGCGATGATCGCGAACGGTGAGTTGCCCGCATTCAAGCGCCTCAGGGACCAGAGTGCGGCGCACGCCATCACCAATGATCCGGGCATGGGCGCTGCGCATTTCTGGACCAGCGCCTCTATTGGCGCGGGCGCCGGCCATCACGCCCATTACTTCTTTATGCAATTCAAACCGGAAAGTTATGACGTTCTGCCAAATCACGAATCGTCCCTGCCAGATATCACGCCGTTCTGGAACGAACTTGATGAAGAGGGCTACCGTGTCGCGGTCATTGATTGGCACCGAATGCACCCAAAGCCACTAAAAAACGGAATCCTGATCGACAACTGGCTGGGGCACGATCCGCTAACGGAAACAATTTATCATCCGCCTTCGCTTGCTGACGAAGCCGGTAAATTTTTTCACGGCGATCCAATTGCCGGAGGGTTTGAGAGCCTGGAGCCGAGCACACCTGATGAAATGGCGGACTATCTGCACCACCAGTTGAACCGCGCCAATGCGAAAGCAGCAATGTGTACGGATCAGTTGGAAAGCAAGGACTGGGATCTTTTCTTTGTGAACTTTTCCGAAATCCATGACATCGGGCATCATTATTACCACATCGAGGACGAGACCAGCGCCCTTTTCGATCCGGACGTCGCCGCCAAAGTCAAAAACCCGATGAGACAATGCTACCGGCGGCTGGACGGTGCGATCACGCAAATTCTCGAAGCCGCAGGGCCGGACGCCAATATCTTCTTTTATGGCGGTCCTGGCATGGAAACCTTTGTCAGCGCCAACAACGCCATGGAAGAAATCATGCGCCGCATTGATCTCGGCGTGGGCGCGCCGCTCTCCGTCGCCGAGACCGCGCAGAAAAATTATCGCTCGCTGATCCCCAAGAAATTGCGGCGAACGCTGGCGCCGATGGCCCGCGCCGTCAAACGCCGGGTCGGCAAAAATGATTTTGCATCGCGCCGCTTTTTCGCAATCCCGCATAATGACAATGCAGGTGGCGTGCGCATCAACGTCAAGGGCCGTGAGAAATATGGGAGGATTGAACCGGGTACGGAGTATGATGCGGTCATTGAGGAAATTGAACGCGCGGTGGCGACGTTCATAAACCCCGACACAGGCAAACCGATCGTCAAGCGCGTGGTGCGCGTGCATCAGGAAAACGACGGCCCCCATCGGGCGTTGCTGCCCGATCTTTACATCGAATGGGATCGCGACGGCGCAAAGCGCAATCTCAGCAGAATCGTTTCGGACGCCTATGGCGAGATCGACGTTCCCCCGGCGGTCCGCACCGGCGACCACAATCCGCTTGGCTTTTTCTGGGCGCCCGCCGACACCGCCGGTCAAACCATTACCCGCCCGGCGCATATCACCACGCCCGTCGTCGACGCCGTGCGCGCGGCGCGCAATCAAATATAATCCGACGCCTCGACCACATGTCGCTAAATCATGCCGGTGGCGACCCAAGCCGGTCTCTCCGGCTGCGCACGCCATCCGCAATTTCCCGCTCTAAGGCCGTCACCCCACCCGCAAGGACCAACAGGCCCCCCGGTTCAACCGGGCCTCTAGCGACGGCTGTCCCGCAAGTCTGCGCTCCCGTTTCGCGGGCACCCGTCCTCAATCCAGCGGCGACTGGGTGAATTCCGACGAGAGCAGGTTGAATTCCTCTTTTACGCCACCCAAGGCGAGTAAGTAAGCGCTCACTTGACAAATCCAGCCGCATTACCTATTATGTGAGTGATTGATCACTCAACACCGGAGCCGGCGCGGCCTTCCCCCGCCGCGTCGGACGGTTCAGGAGGCAAGGTTTTGGCGGAACGCGATTTTATCGAAAGCCCGGGCGTCACCGCCGCGGCGGGCACCACAAAAGCCCGGATTGAACGCGCCGCGCTCATTCTGTTTTGTCAGCGCGGGGTCGATGCGGTGACCACCCGCGAAATCGCGGGCGCGAGCGGCGTTTCGGAAGGCGCGCTCTATCGCCATTACCCGAGCAAAGCGTCGCTTAGCGAAACTATGTTTTTCGCCATCCACAAGCGTTTGGCGCGGGAGGTCCGGTTCGCGGCTGAGAGCGCAGACAAGATCGACGAAAAAGCGCGCGCCATTGTCCACGCCTATACCCGCATCGCTGATGAGGACTGGACACTGTTTTCCTATCATTTGCTGACCACTCATCGGTTTCTTCCCTATGCGGATAAAACGGATAAGAAAACCGGGAGCGAAAACCCCGTGGCGGTCGTGGAAGATGTCGTCAGCACAGCCATGAAAAAGGGAGAGCTGCCCGCTGGCGATGTCAGGCTG
>JBCBSY010000043.1:0-9198 GCA_039818925.1 Pseudomonadota bacterium
CAATGTCGCGAAAGTCGTCAAGCGCGAACGCTTCGATGCGCATCGCGTTATCGAGGAATTCATGATTCTCGCCAATGTCGCCGCCGCCGAAGCGCTCGAACGCGCACGCATGCCGCTGATTTATCGCGTACATGACGAACCGGACCCGGAAAAACTGGATAGCGTTCGCGAATATCTAGGAACGCTGGACTACTCGCTCGCCAAGACATCCGTCAGGCCGGCGAACTTTAACCAACTTCTCAAGATTGCAGGCGATCGCGACGAAAAAGAGATGGTTTCCGAAGTGGTCCTGCGCTCGCAACGCCAGGCGATTTACGATACTGACAATGTCGGGCATTTCGGCCTTAATCTGCCGCGCTATGCGCATTTTACCTCGCCCATCCGCCGATATGCGGACCTCACCGTTCACCGTGCGCTGGTCAAGGCGTTTAAGCTTGGCGCCAACGGACAGACGGAGCAGGAAGCCGCCGCGCTGCCAAGAATCGCCGAGCAGATTTCCGATCTTGAACGCCGCTCCATCGCCGCTGAGCGCGAATCAAATGACCGCTATCTTGCTGATTATCTGGAGGCTCGTATTGGCGTGGAGTTTGAAGCGCGCATACGCGGCGTCACAAAGTTCGGCCTTTTCGTCATGCTCGATGAAACCGGCGCCGACGGCTTTGTTCCGATGCGCAGCATTGGCTTCGAACGCTTCCGGTTTGAAGAAAAAGACCACGCCATTTTCGGCGAAACTTCAGGCGGCATGTACCGGCTTGGCCAGCATGTGAAAGTCCGGCTTGCCGAAGCGGCGCCGCTCACCGGAGGATTGCGGTTTGAAATGCTGAGTGATCCCCTGCCCGGCGCACCAAAACGCAAAGGCAAGGGCGCCGGCAAGCGCGCCTCTTCGTCAAAGACAGCTCGCGGCAAGAAGGGCGGCAAGAAATCCAAGGGCGCCAAAACGATAAAGCCGAGAAAGAAAAAGCGCGGCAAGGCAAACGCCAAACCGCGACGCAGTTAAGGCGCGTGCTGCACGGTAACAGCGTTCTCCGCACCCCAAACTTTCAGCGCAAATGCGTAAAGATGGGCGCGTTCATCGAGACGCTCAAAGCGCGCCGCCGATCCCGCATGGCCGGCGCCCATATTCATCCGCAAAACAAAGGGGCCGCCTTTCGCCTCATCGCGCAAACGCGCGATCCATTTCGCCGGCTCCCAGTAGGTCACCCGATAATCGGTGAGGCCCCCGGTCGCCATGATCGGCGGATAGCGCACAGGCTCAATATTGTCGTATGGGGAATATGCTGCGATCCATTGATACTCCTGCGCGCTTTCAATCGGATTGCCCCATTCCTCCCATTCCGGCGGGGTCAGGGGAAGATCACCGTCTGATATGGTGTTGATGACGTCGACAAACGGCACCGCCGCAATCACGCCGCCATAAAGATCAGGACGCAAATTGACGGCCGCCCCGACCAACAGTCCGCCGGCGCTGCCGCCATAACTGACAATGCGTCCTTTCGACGTGTATCCACCCGCAAGCAACGCCTCCGCTGCAGCGTTGAAGTCGGTGAATGAATTGATTTTTTTCTCCAGCTTGCCATCGAGATACCATTGGCGTCCCTTGTCGGCGCCGCCGCGAACATGCGCGATGGCGTACACAGCGCCGCGGTCAACCAGGGATAGAATGCTTGACGAAAATGACGCGGGCGTGGCCAGACCATACGCGCCATAACCATAAAGCAAGGCCGGCGCCGAGCCGTTTTTCGGCGTTGATTTCAGCCGCAGGATCGTCATCGGAATTTTTGCGCCGTCCGCGCTGACGGCCTCAATCCGCTCGACCACATACAGCGCTGGATCGTGACCGCTTGGCACTTCCTGTGTCTTCAGGAGCGTACGGGTGCGGTTCGCCATATCGTAATCGAACGTTTGATCCGGCGTGGACGGCGATTCATATGTGAAGCGCAGGATAGTCGTATCATACTCATATCCGCTTCTCACGCCGAGGCTGTAGGCTGCCTCATCAAAAGAAACGATATGCTCGTCGCCGTCATAAGTTGAGACAACAATGCGCGGCAGCGCGTTATTGCGTTCAAGCCGAACAAGATAATCTTTAAACGCCGTAAAAGTGACAATCTCCGTTCCAGCGCGGTAATCCACCCAGTTGGTCCAGTTGTCGCGGCCGGGCGACGCGACAGGCGCCGTCACAATCTTGAATTCAACCGCATCGTCAGCATTGGTCATAATATAAAACTGATCGCCGTGATGATCCGGATAGTATTCAACGCCGTTGTCACGCGGCGCGATAAGTTGCGGTTCCATCTCTGGCGCATCCGCGCGAACGAAACGCACCTCGGACGTGATCTGACTGGCCGAATAAATAAAAATGAAATCGCCGCTTTGACTTTTCCCCACGCTGAGGAACATCGTGTCATCTGGCTCTTCATAGATCAGCTTGTCATTCGCCGGATCGTCGCCAACACGGTGAAACTTCACGCGTTTGGGCCGCTGATTATCATCCCGCTCTACATAAAAGAACGCATCAGACGCGGCGGTCCAGATTGCGCCGCTTCTGTCAGCGCTGGCGATGGGGGCCCCCATGATTTCACCAGTTTCGATATTACGCACGTTTATTTCGTAATATTCAGATCCCAGCCGGTCGACAGCGGCGGCAATCAGGCGGTGGTCAGGACTGTGGTTGACGCTTCCGATGCTGAAAAATTCCGACCCGCCGCGCTCTTTGTCGCCGTCAAACAAGACTTGTTCATCCCCGCCGCCAACTGGCGCACGAACGAAAGTCGGATACTCCCCGCCCTCGCGGAACTTTGTCCAGTACCTCCACTCCCCGTCTCTCGCTGGCACGGAACTGTCATCTTCCTTGATGCGCCCGCGCATTTCGGAAAAGAGCGTTTTTCGCAGTGGTTCGAGGTCATCGGTCAGGGTGTTGTAATACGCCGTTTCGGCCTCCAGCACTTGCCGAATTTCGGCGTCCAGCAGTGATGGGTCGCGCAACACCTCCTGCCACTCATCATCCCGCAACCAGGCATAATTGTCCGTACGGGTTTGACCATGTTGCGTTATTTCAACAGGACGCTTTTCAATAGCGGGAGGCGCAACGCCGGCGGCGTCGGCAAAAGGACGACTGTCAGATGACATTGAACTCTCTTTTTTCGTAGCTGGAGAAACTTCGTCAGTAACATCGCGACCGCATGAGCTGACAAAAACTAACGCGGCAGCAAGCGTGTAAATCCATGGTGCCTTCAGCATGATTTCGTCCCCTCGCTGCCGCCAATACGCCAAACCCGTGGTTTAACACCCCCCTTTCGTCCGCAGCAATAGCAATCAGGGTTAATTCCGGAATACCTGAACGCCATAACAATGCGGTGAAGTCTAATGCTTTGCTCTAGTGAAACAGCAAAGGGTTGCGCATATACATCTGAGCAATGGAGATGCTTCATGAAACGACTTCTGGCCGCCCTCTTCGCGCTCAGCCTTTCCGACGGCGTCGCGCTCGCGCAGGAGACCGAAACCGCTGTCTTTGCCGGCGGATGCTTCTGGTGCATTGAAGCCGATTTCGAAAAGCTCGACGGCGTCGGCGATGTGGTCTCCGGATATGCCGGCGGTGATAAGCCGAACCCGACCTATCGCGATCATGCCGGCCATCTGGAAGTTGTCCGCGTCCCCTATAATCCGAACGTTGTGACCTATCGTGCGCTGGTTGATTATTTCTTCCGCCATATCGATCCGTTTGACGATGGCGGCCAGTTCTGTGATCGCGGGCATTCCTACACCACGGGCGTCTTTTACCAGAACGCCGACGAGTATGAGGCGGCCAAAGCGAGTAAAGAGGCGGCGGAAGCCGAACTAGGCAAGCCGATTGTCACGCCCTTGATCGAGCGCACACAATTCTGGGTCGCCGAGGACTATCACCAGGATTATTACAAGAGAAACCCGATCCGGTATAAAGTCTATCGGACTGGATGCGGCCGGGACCGGCGCGTCGCACAAGTCTGGAAATAGCGCGAACCGACATCGCTAAAAAAAACGCCGCTGTACGCACAGCGGCGTTTTTTGTTGATGTCGGATCACTTAATCGATGGTTTGCTCATCGGTGTCCGCGCCCGCCACCGGGAACCCGCGATCTCGCATCAGCGCTTCGATGCGCGCGTCACGGCCGCGGAAATTGCGATAGGCTTCCGCCGGATCGATCGCATTGCGCGGCGCGAAGAGGTTATCGACAAGCTTCTGCGCAAGGTCTTTGTCGTAGAAGCCGCCCGACGCTTCCGCAAAGGCTTCCGCTGCATCTGACGTCAACACATCCGCCCACATATAACCGTAATACCCGGCGGAATAGCCCTCGCCGGAGAAGATGTGACCGAAATGCGGGGACCGGTGACGCATGACGATTTCGTCCGGCATGCCAAGCTCCGCCAGCGTTTCACGCTCGAACGCATCCGGATCGATTCCGGTCGGGTCAACCATGTGATAACGCATGTCAACCAGCGCCGAGGCCAGATATTCAGTCGTTGCAAAGCCCTGGTTAAACGTCGACGCCGCTTCGATCTTGGCGACCAGTTCATCCGGGATCGGCTCGCCGGTTTCGTGGTGAACCAGATAATTGTCGATTACTTTATCCGTTGAGAGCCAGCGCTCCAGCAGTTGCGACTGGAACTCCGTATAGTCACGCACGCCGCCATTCAGCGTCGGATAGTCAACGTTGGAAGCCAGCGAATGAAGCGCATGACCGAATTCATGGAAATAGGTGTTCGCATCGTCCCATGAAATCAGCACAGGCTCGCCCGGCGCGCCTTTGATGAAGTTTGAGTTGTTCGCGGAAAGAACGGACTTTTTAATTCCGTCCAGGGTGTCATGCGTGCGGTAGCTCGTCGCCCAGGCGCCGGAACGTTTGCCCGGCCGCGCGAAGGGATCGAGATACCAAAGGCCGATGTGGTCGCCCGATGTCTTGTCGGTGACTTCCCAGACCTTCACGTCTTCATGCCAAACCGGTACAGAACTTTCCACTACCGGTTCAAAGCTGAAATTGAACAGCTCGCCGGCAACGAAGAACATCGCATCGCGCAGCTTGTCGAGCTGCAGATATTGTTTCACTTCGTCGGAATCGAGGTCGTATTTCGCCTGCCGGACTTTCTCCATGTAATAGCGGTAATCCCACGGCGCGATTTCAAAACCGCCGCCATCGGCGTCAACGATCGCCTGCATTTCAGCGACTTCTTCCTCGACGCGGGCAAGCGCTGCCGGCCAGACCGCTTCCATCAGCTCAAACGCCTGATCGGGCGTCTTGGCCATCCGGTTCTGCAATCGCCAGGACGCGTAATTTTCATAGCCAAGCAGCTTCACCCGCTCATCCCGCAACTGCAGGATTTCGGCGATAATCGCGTTGTTATCGAATTCATCGCCATTATCACCGCGGCTATAATAGGTCCGCCAGACCGTTTCGCGTAAGTCGCGTTCATCGGAAAAAGTCAGGAACGGATCCATGGAGGAACGCGTATTGGTGATCGCATATTCGCCGGCGCGGCCCCGGCTTTCCGCCGCCGCAGCGGCGGCCGCGACAAAACTTTCCGGGAGGCCGCCAAGCTGATCGGCGGAAATATAAGTCACATAGTTTTCTTCATCCGCAAGCACGTTGTTTGCGAATTTCGTATGAAGCTCGGCCAGGCGCTTGTTGATCGCCGCGTAACGCTCTTTTGCTTCGCCTTCGAGCGTCGCGCCATTGGAGGCAAACCCGTCATAAGTCAGCCAGACAAGGCGCTGCTGATCCGGACGCAGACGTTCCATCTCCTCGCCTTCGTAAACGGCTTTTACGCGCGCGAAGAGTTTTTCGTTCTGATTGATCTTGGAGAAAAATCCAGACAGCACCGGCGCCATTTCCGCCTGGACTGCGCGAAATTCCGGCGAGGACATGTTGGATGACAGAATGCCCCAATAGGTGAATACGCGGCCCAACTCATCGCCGGATTTCTCCAGCGCAACGATGGTGTTGGCGAATGTCGGCGCTTCCTCATTGTTGGCGATGGCATCGACCTCCGCGAGGTTTTTCGCCATTCCAGCTTCCAGCGCCGGCTTCAGGCCCGTCACTTCCATTTCATCAAAATGCGGCACGCCATTGTAGGGCCCGTCGTAAGGCGACAACAAAATATCGCCGGCTTCATCGCCGGAAACGGCGGGCTCAATGTCAGCGAAGAGATCGCCAATATCTTCATTCACGGGCTCGACTGTTGTCACCGTTTCCTGCTCCGTTGTGGTGTTGTCGCTAACGGCATCCTGCTGCCCGCAGCCATAAAGCGCCGTTGTCAGCGCCAATGTCGATATAAGTGTTTTCATCCGCATGGAGCGGCTCCTTTCTCAATCCGGTTATCCGGCAATCACACTCGCCGCAGCCCGGTCCCGGGCCGCAGTCCCTTTCGAGTCCGGCGCATCCTGCGCGGGCGGGCTTGGGCGGGCAAGGTAAAATCGCCCTGACGCGCACGGTTTGTCGCAGAAAAGGAACGTTTTATCGGCAAGGCCGGCATAAGGATTAATTCGCCGGCTGCTGCTGAGATATACAGTGAAAGGAGCCGCCACCGGTCAGGATATGCGACGAATCAACCGCAAAGAAATGCGGGCGGTCGAGATGCCCTTCCAGGATTTTCAGCGCTTCTAATCCAGGGGCGCTCTCACCGGATATTTTATCGTAGACCGGCATCACCACGGACCGGTTGGCGATGTAGAAATTCATGTGGCTGGCGGCGGCCGGTTCCGAGTCAATCTCGACGCATCCAGGCGACGGAACAGTAATCACATCGAGCTTTCGCCCTTGGGCGTCGCTCGCCTGCCGAAGCGTTTTTTCAATCTCCGCCAATATCTTTGCATTGGGATCATCGTCGCCAGTCGGATGCATACAGACGACTTTTCCCGGCGCCACGAAACGTGCGATATTATCTACGTGACCGTCGGTGTGATCGCCGACCAGTCCTTCGTCGAGCCAGATGGTTTTCTCCGCTCCAAGAGCGGCTGTTAACACCGCTTCAACGTCGCTTTCGCTCATGCCCGGATTGCGGTTTTTATTGAGGAGACACTGCCGCGTTGTAATGAAGGTCCCTTCACCATCCGTTTCAAGCGCGCCGCCCTCGCCCGTAAAATCAGTAAATTGGCGCAGCCGGATTTGCGCAAGACCGGCGATATGCTCCGCAATTCGATCATCGTCCGGCAACAAGTATTTTCCGCCCCAGCCATTGAACCGAAAGCTGCTGGCGACCTGAGCCCCCTGATCATCGGTCACGAAAACCGGACCGGTGTCGCGCAGCCATATATCGCCAATCGGGACTTCATGAATGGTCACCAAATCAGGTTGCGGTAGTCGTCCGCGCATAATCTCGGCTGCAGCGATGGCGTTGGCGCCGCGCATGACGAGGCGCACCGGCTCACCCCGCTCATCGGACTCTGCGCCGCCCGGAAACAAAATCGCGCGAATGAAATCTTCAACCTCCGCGCGAGCAGGGCCCAGATCATCCTCCCAAAGATCGGCCGCACTCGGCCACCCGATCCATACGGCGTCATGCGGCGTCCATTCGGCGGGCTGACGGCGGGACGAATTCATGGCCGGTCTCTCCTGTCTGCAGGCGATCATTGCCGCCGGTCGAGGCTATGGCTATATAGCTCTGGCGGAGTAATCCGCGACATAGAAATCTTCGGGGCGGGGTGGAAGTCCCCACCGGCGGTGAAGCGGAATTTTTCCGATGAGCCCGCGAGCGGAGGCAGAGGTTTAAAGCTGCTGAAGCAGGATTCCGGTAAGAACCCGGAGCCGACGGTCACAGTCCGGATGAGAGAAGATTGACGCGACGGGGCGGCCTTCATTGCGCCGGCCTGATCCTTGCGTGGTTGCCGGACCCAGGCGCTTTGGGCGCGGTGCCCTTCGCAGGTGCGCGTTTGCGGCGAACCGGTGGTTCGTCTTTCTCATCACGCCCCGTTTTTGAAGAGTGCGCCTCGTTAAGGCGCAAGGACGGGTCGTGATGCGCGTAGCGTGTAGTTTGAGTGTTTTGTTCCTGCTCGGTGTTACCAAGACCGCATTGGCGCAAGAGCGGATCGGTGAGCCCCCCGTCGATCAGATTATCGTGGTCGCCGACCCGCTGGAGCTGATCGAGCTTGAAGACAGCCGGGCGGTCATGGGACTTGATCTTTCCTATGCCGATGCGCCGCGCACGGTGAATGTCATCTCCGACGCGTTGATCGATCGGTTTTCAATTGAGACCGTCGACGATCTCGCCGCTTTCGCGCCCGGGACCTTTACGGGCAGTTTTTTCGGCGTGCCGGGTTCGGTTTCCTTACGCGGCAATCGCGCCGACACCTATTTCCGCGGCTTCAAACGCGTCGAAAATCCAGGCACCTTTCCGACGCCGCTGGGCGCCAGCGAACGCATCGAAATCGTCAAAGGCCCGACGCCGGCGATTTACGGCGCGGGGCGCGTCGGCGGGTTTTTGAACATCACTCCGCAAACCGCCCGCACCGCCAAAGACATTGGCGCAGACGGCCGCCTGCTTGCCGTCAGCGGCACGCTGGGGTCTTACGACAAACGCATTATCCGCGCCGATGCGGGCGCGGCGTTTGAGATGGGCGGCCTCGACGCTGGCGTTTTCGCCCATGCCGAATACGAAAACTCCAATAGTTACTATCGCGGGATTTCGCCGGAGCGCACGCTGGTTCAGTCCGCCTTCACCCTTGCCGGCGACGGGTTCGAGGCGGAAGTTGGCGGCGTATATTTTTCATCTGACGGCTACAAACAGACCATTGGCTGGAACCGCGTCACGCAGGCGTTGATTGATGACGGGACTTACATCACCGGGCGCGACACCGACCTTTCCGATCTGAACGGCGACGGCAAACTGACGCCGGATGAGGTCGACGCCGCTGTCGGATCATTCTTTGGAACGTCGAACATTCGCCAGCTCGTGGATTTTGGCGTGTTCCCGGGACCCGCTTTTGCGCTCGACGAGGATATCGGCACGACAAGGCTCGATCCGCGAACAATCTTCATCGCCGACGAGGATATTGCGGATGCCGAAACCTTTACCGCCTATGCCGATCTTGCGTGGGAGGTTGGTGAAGATGAGCTGCGCCTGCAGGCATTTTACGATTCTATGGATAGTGACCTCTATGTAAGCTACGGCTTTGCAGCGGAATACATCGCTGATGTTGTCGAGCTTCGCGGAACCTACGGGTTTGATG
>JBCBSY010000044.1:0-9059 GCA_039818925.1 Pseudomonadota bacterium
GGTCGAAACCTACGAAGTCTCGCTGCAAGCGCTGCGCTTTGGCATGGCCGCTGCCGGGGCGACCCGAATGAGCGAGGGCACTGCGCTTTTTGATCCCGCCGACGTCGCGCGGCTTATGTCGCGCGAGACCTGACGGCGGGCCTCACCAGTGCATTTCTACTTGTTGGGAACGGAGTTCCAGCACTGCCGCCATTATGGTGTTGTAAGCGAATATTGAATGTCAGGGGCGCCTTTAGCCAGGGACGGTCTTAGTCGCCATAAATCTCCACCATTTCGGTGTCTGCATTTTTTACGCCGCGGAACATTCCATCTGTATTGAATGTCATCGCATAGGTGCCGTCAGCCCCTAGCACGATGACGCCGCCGTCACCGCCTGCCTCGGCGAGCCGGTTATGAATAACGTCGTGAGCAGCGTCTGCAACGCTTTGGCCGCCATATTCAACCTGGGCGCAGATGTCCCGCGCAATGGTAAGGCGTATGAAATATTCACCCCATCCCGTTGACGACACAGCGCAGGATTTGTTGTCTGCAAAAGTGCCTGCCCCGATCACCGGCGTGTCGCCAACACGGCCGTAACGCTTCAGCGTCATCCCTCCTGTCGATGTGCCGGCGGCGAGATTCCCATTCGTGTCCAGCGCCACAGCGCCAACCGTGCCAAATTTGAAATCATGAGGGTGTGCAGCATCCTTATCGCGCTCTTCACGTTCAAGGGCGCGCTGATATGATTCCCAACGGCGGTCCGTTCGAAAATATTTCGGCTTTACGAATTCAAGACCCTGTTCCTTGGCGAATTTTTCAGCGCCATCGCGCGCAAACATGACATGTTCGGAATTTTCCATCACGGCGCGCGCAAGCTTGATCGGGTTTTTGACTTTCGTCACGCCTGCAACAGCGCCTGCATTCAATGTCGCACCGTCCATCACCGAAGCGTCGAGCTCATTTTTTCCCTCGCGTGTAAAGACGGCGCCCTTGCCAGCGTTGAACAAGGGTGAATCTTCCATGATTACGATCACTGTTTGAACGGCGTCCATCGCGTCGCCGCCGTTTTCGAGAATCGCGTAACCGGCGTTCAACGCTTCGCTCAGTTTGGCTTTATATTCAGCTTCCTGTTCCGGCGTGTATCGGCCCGGCGCCAGCGCACCGGCGCCGCCGTGGATCACAAGCGCTGGACGCGCCTTCTCTGCACCAAGCTCACTTGCATGATGATCGGCAAGAGCCGGTCCCATTGTAAAAAACAGGCAGAAAAACCCTACCAAAAGCCGCATAATCGCCCTCCGTTTTGGTCATACTGGGAGAGGCCAGCGCCGGGATCAAGGGCAGTCGTATCAGTCGAGGTCCGGCGCCAGCATGCGCTGCGCCCGCCACTGCTCAACGATGCGGTCAATGAAGCTGTTATCTTCAATTTCCACTGACCAGCCATCCGTGAAGCAGGCGGCGAGGCTGCGTGGGACAGCCTCTGTGGGCAAGGCGTCAAAACGGATACGCGTCGGCATCGGCACGCCCTCACCCACCGCGATGGCCTCCCCAAGGCCAAGCGACGGCAGGCAGCTGAGCAGGCTGGTGGATGCGTCAGGCACCGCGGCGCGCAGCGCATCCTGGTCGGCCTGGTTGGCGAGCCGCATGGCGAAAATCGTATTGCATTGCGACAAGACCGTCGGGTCGAGCTCGGTCGGGCGTTGCGAGGCGATCCACAAGGAGACGCCCGTCTTGCGCCCTTCTTTCGCGATGCGGATCAGTGACCGGCGCGTCGGGCCAAATCCTTCATTCGGGTCGGCGGGTGCATAGCGATGCGCATCTTCGCATACTAGCGCGATGGGCGCCGCGCCTTTACTCCATAAACCGAATTCGAATGCCAGCCGCGACACGACGGAAACAACGACCTGCACCACTTCAGCGGGCAAGCCGCCTAGCTCGATGACGCTAACCGGGCGCCCGTCCGCGGGGATGCGGAAAAGCTCGCTCAACATGTCTTTTAACGTGTCCTGCACCGTCAGGCCGCCAAACATGAACGCGTAGCGCGCATCCTGGCTGACCGTATAGAGTCGGCTTCGCAACCGTTTGTACGGCGCCACATTGCGGGTTCCATCGAGCCCGCCAAGCGCCTTGTCGATCAATCCAAGTAATTCGGAAATCCGGTAGGGTGTCGGCGTATCGACCGTGATCGCCGTTAAGTCGGTACGCAACCGCGCGCCCCGGCCGGACCCGGTCAGATTCATTTTGCGGGCCGCCGGCAAGAGGTCGGCAAGAATTTCCACTTCTTCTGAATCGCGTGACCGGCCCGGATAGAGCACCTCCACAAGTTCATCGAAAGTGAGCATCCAGTACGGCAAATTGAAACTGGTTGGATCGAACACAGCCGCGCTGTCGCCGAAACTGTTAGAGTACTCATTATGCGGATCGAGAATGACGATGTGTGCATGCGGAAACCGTTGCAGAACAGCGCGAAGCAAGAGAGCAACAGCACAAGATTTCCCGGCGCCTGTCGTTCCCAGCACCGCGCAGTGGCGAGAAAAAATCTCCTCGACATTCACCGTCGCGGGGATATCCGCATCCTGTTTGACAACGCCAACGCGAACGCTGGCGGCGCCGTTAACGGCGAACAATGCAGTCAGTTCGTCCCGGGTCGCCACATGCACGCTGTCGCCGAGCGTCGGATAGGCCGTCACACCGCGGCGGAACCGGGCTGGCGCATTGATTGTGGGTTTTGAAAACTCTCCAATCAGCTCGATTTCGATAATCCGCATATCCACGACGCCTGCCTCAAGGCTAGGTGCAGGATTGGTCATTGCCGAGACAAGACCAAGCACGATAGAAGCGCCGACATCGACGCTCATGATGGCGCCAAGCTGCGGGCGCGAAGCACGGTCAGCGCCAGGCTCGTCTTCATCAAGCATGACCAGCGCATGCGACCCCGTTACGGAAACGACAGAGCCGATGCGCGGTTTGTCCTGAAACGCCATGTCAAAAGCTTCGGCCGTCGGCGCGGCGCCGCCTTTTTTTACAAAAGGCGATTTCTTTTTTCCGGCATCACGCAGCGTCATGGTTTTGCTCCATGACGTAGCTGTTGTCTTCTTCGTCTGTCAGAACGAAATCAATGTCGTCGCTTTCCGCCAGCGGAAGCGCAATACGGGCGATTGTTCCTTGGCCTTCCCGGCTTTCGATAGAGAAACGCCCGCCCATCATTTCAACGAAGGTCTTTGCAACAGCATAGCCGACACCCGGCCCGGTAAATGACCGATCAAGGCCGCGATGAATCTCGGTGAATGCTTCAAGCGCGGCATCAAGATCCTTTGCGCTTAAGCCATCGCCCTTGTCACGCACCGCAATTTCCGCCCATCCCTTGCCTGTCGCCAGGGACCGAATATGGATACTTCCGCCTTCATGACTGAGCTTGATTGCAGTTTGCAATAAATGATCTAGGGCCTGCGCAAAGCGCTCACCATCGCCCCAACCGAATATTTCTTTCTTTTTGCCGCGCCGTTCGATGCTGACGCCGGTCGCCTCAGCCTGGGTTGAAGCGCGTTGAATCGCGTCCTCCAAAAGGGCGTCGTAAGCTATCGCTTCATGCTGCAGCTCCACCTGTCCGCTTTCCAGCGCCGCCACTTCAAGCAGCGTATTGATATGGCCCAGGAGCAGATCGGCGGATTGCAGAATGTATTCTGAATAGGTCCGCCGTTGTTCCTCACTGATCTGATATTCGTCGCCATCGCGAAGCATGGTTGCAAAACCAATGATGGCGTTCAGCGGCGTGCGCAACTCGTGATTCATATTGGCGAGAAACTCAGACCGGGCCTTGATCGCCAGTTCCGCTTCCATGCGCGCCGCGCGCGCCTCAAGTTCCGCCTGTCGGCGCACGAGCAGTTCACTCACGCGCGCGCCATAGTCGGCAAGCCGCGATCCCTCACTGGCGGAAAATGGTTTTAACGCGCGCATCCTACAGTTCCCGGCGCAAACCCTAGCGCTCAAGCGCTAATGCGCCGTTAAGCAGATGCACGCCGGAAAACATGGTTAATGATTGCTTAAGCGGGTTTGGCCGCCGGCGCCGCCCGCCCCTCATTCTCCGTTTTCGCTGCATCTTTGACAGCCTTTTGCTTCTCAAGCTTGGCTTCTGGCGGCTTCGGGATATAGGCGAGGATCGTATCTCCAATTTCGGGTTTCACCGGCGCTTCCTGAGACGCAAAGATCAGATCGCCTTTGCGGATTGCAAGAACAATCTCATAGTCGGCGCCGAGGTCCTTTTTGTATTGCTCAGGCGGGTACTCTTCCGAAATACGCGTGCGCTGAAACACCCAACCCGAATAATACCGGCGCACCAACTCGTCGAGTGCCGGCGCAGCATGCAAGAACGTTCGTCCCTGAAGCGTGTAAGACAGTGCGCGCCGATCTTCCTCGTCCTTTCCGCGGGCGTTTACCTGATAGATGGCCGCGCGGCCCAGTTCGGGCGCCAGGTCTGTCGCAACCAGCGCGTTGTGCGCCTCATTTCCACCAAGCGCCAACAGGTAACCGAAGCGATTTAGATCGAGATGATGCTCCGTCACTTCTGAGAGAATTTCGCCATAATAGGTCGGAACGTTGGCAAGGCGCACCGGCTTCAAACGCCGCCAGCTTGTGTCCGCCACCATCACCGGCACATCCAACTCTTTCAGTTTCGCTGCGAGCGAAGCGGAAAAAGGTGAGGCGCCAACGATTAAGACGCCAGGCCTCTCTTTCGACGCAAGGCCGAGCGCCTTCGCGAGCGGCGATATTGTGAAACCGTGCAAAACGACGGTCGCAAAAACCATGGCGAAAGCAAGCGCAATCAGTTTGTCCCCATCGATATAGCCGTCAGAGGCAAGCGAGGCGCCAAAAAAGCTCGAGACCGCGACCGCCACAATGCCGCGTGGCGCAATCCATCCGACAAGCAATCGCTCTTTCCAGGGAAGCCCGGCGCCAATTGTTGAGATGAAGACCGTCAGCGGGCGCACGATGAAGAGCATCGCGACAATGAACCAGAATGCGGACCAGTCGAGGGCGCGCACGGAATCCATCGTGAGGTTTGCGGTCAGGATGATAAATACACCGGACACAAGCAGAACCGCGATATTCTCTTTGAACAGACGTAGGTCTTGAATGCTTGCAATACGGGAATTGGCAAGTGTTACGCCCATCGCCGTCACCGACAAAAGACCGGCTTCGTGTTGCAGGAGGTTCGCAAGCTCGAAACACACCAGCACAAGCGCCAGCAGCACGGGCGGTTTTAGATATTCCGGCACCCAGCCGCCGCGAAAAGCGGTTGCGGTGAACCGCCCGAAGGCGAAACCAAGCCCCCCCGACAAAACCGTGGCAAGGACCAGTGAGCTGATAATCTCGCCCGAAGTCCCGGCATGACCGCCAATGGACAGAAACTCATAAACGAGTACCGCAAGGAGAGCACCAAAGGGGTCATTGACGATGCCTTCCCACTTTAAAAGGGTCGCCGGTCGCGGGTTCAGTTTCGATTGCCGCAACAACGGAATGATCACAGTCGGACCGGTGACCACCATGATGCCGCCAAAAAGAAGCGCCACAGGCCAAGAGAGTCCGGCAATCAAATACGCGGCGGCGGCGCCAAGAAACCAGGCGATGGGCACGCCCGGAAAAACCAGGCGGCGTACGCCGCGCGTCAGTCCGCGTAACTCGGAAAAATTCAGCTGGAGTCCGCCTTCGAAAAGAATAACCGCGACTGCAACAGCAATGATCGGACGGTAAAACTCGCCGAACAGCGCTTCCATGGGCGGTGTCCCGGGAGCTGCATCCGGCGCAGAGAAGACGTTGAAGACTGGTCCAGCGAGTACACCTGCGATTGCCATCAAGACAATTGCTGGAAAGTTGAACCGCCAGGCAAGCCACTGGGCGCCAATGCCCAAAACGCCAATGATCGCAAAGGCCAGTACGAGATTATCCATCTATCCTCCGGCCAGTCCGTTCAAGTCATAAAACTGGCTATCGGTTTTTGAACACCGGTTTGCGCTTTTCCGCAAAGGCGGCCATGCCCTCTTTTTGATCGTCAAAGGCGAATACAGAGTGAAAAACTCGCCGCTCAAACCTTACGCCTTCTGACAATGTCGTTTCATAGGCGCGATTGACCGCCTCCTTGGTCAGCATGGCGATCGGCCGGGAGAAGCCTGCGATCTGTTTTGCAACCCGGATTGCTTCGTCGCGCAGTTCGCCCTTTGGCACAATCCTGCTGACCAGACCGCAGCGCTCGGCTTCCTCCGCATCCATCATTCGGCCCGTGAGGCACATCTCCATGGCTTTCGACTTGCCAATGAAACGCGCCAGGCGCTGGGTGCCGCCGGCGCCGGGCATCGCGCCAATCGAGATCTCCGGCTGTCCAAACTTGGCGTTGTCGCCGGCGATGATGAAATCGCACATCAAGGCGAGTTCACAACCACCGCCAAGCGCATAACCGGCAACGGCGGCAATGATTGGCTTGCGCGTACGACTGACCTGTTCCCAATTGGCGGTTATGAAATCCTCATTGAAAACTTCGATATAGTCTTTCGACGCCATCTCCTTAATGTCGGCGCCGGCGGCAAACGCTTTTTCCGAGCCGGTCAACACCAGACAACTGATGGCGTCATCCGCTTCGAATTTGGTAACCGCATCGGTTAATTCGTCCATTAATTGACGATTAAACGCGTTCAAGGCGTCAGGACGGTTGAGCGTGATGATCGCCACCGCGCCGTCGGTTTCCGTCAAGATACATTCATAAGCCATGGTTGTTTCCTGTTTTCGTGAGATACCTAGACGCTATCCGCCAAGACCGATCAGCTTCACCAGTTCTTCCCGGGCTTTCTGGTCATCTCTGAAGACGCCCATCATCCGGCTGGTGGTCATGGAAACGCCGGGCGTGTTGACGCCCCGCGCGGTCATGCAGGCGTGGCTCGCCTCTATAACAACACCGACGCCCTGCGGTTCCAGCACTTTTTGAATACAGTCCGCGATTTCAGCTGTCAGGCGTTCTTGAACCTGCAACCGGCGCGCATAGGCTTTCACAACCCGCGCCAGTTTCGAAATACCGACCACCTTGTCGGTCGGCAGATAGGCGACATGCGCTTTGCCAATGATGGGAGCCATGTGGTGCTCGCAATGCGAGTGAAATGGAATATCCTTCAACAAAACAATCTCATCATATCCGCCAACCTGTTCAAAGGTGCGTTTGAGATATGTTTCCGGGCATTCTTCGTAGCCCTTGAAATATTCCAGATACGCTTCAACCACACGGCGCGGGGTATCTTTCAAGCCCTCGCGCTCTGGGTCATCGCCGATCCAGCGGATGAGTTCACGGACTGCGTCGAGTGCGCGTTCACGCTCTTCGGCAGTCCTCTCCCGAGGCTCTGCAGCCATGCCCGCTCCTATCGCTTTTCAATCGGCGTGACGTCGCGCTGCGCCTCGCCTGTGTAATTCGACAGCGGGCGGATCAACTTATTAGTCGCCAGCTGCTCCATCACATGCGCCGTCCATCCAGTGATCCGGCTCACCACAAATATCGGCGTGAACATCGGAATCTCGAAACCCATCAGATAGTATGCGGGTCCGGCCGGGAAATCGAGATTGGGATATATGCCCTTTTCCGAAACCATAGTCTCGTCGAGGATTTTGCTGATCTCCCAATACTTTTTTGCTTCCTCCGTGCCCATGACGTCGACCATTTTCTTATAAGCGTCAGTCATGGTCGGCACACGGCTGTCCCCGGAACGATAAACGCGGTGGCCGAAGCCCATGATTTTACGCTTCTCTTTTAGCGCCGTCAGCATCCAGTCGCGCGCCTTATCAGGGTCGCCGACTTCCTCGAGCATATGCATGACCGCTTCGTTGGCGCCGCCATGCAACGGCCCTTTGAGCGAGCCGATGGCGCCGGTTACCGCTGAATAAATATCGGATGTGGAGGAAGCGATCGTACGCGCTGTAAAAGTGGATGCATTAAAAGAGTGCTCCGCGTAAAGCGTCATCGATATGTCAAAGCATTTGATGATTTCCGGCGCCGGGACTTCTCCAAAGCACATATGAAAGAAGTTTTCGGAGAAAGCCAGATCCGGCGACGGCGCGATGGGGTCCTTGCCATTGCGGCGGCGGAAATCAGCCGCCACGATCTCAGGAATTTTTGCAAACATGCGCACTGATTTTTCATACAGCGCGCCTTGCGAGGAATCATTCGCCGTGTCGTCCTCTTGGCCCAGAAACGAAACCGCCGTTCTGAGCGTATCCATCGGATGAGCATCTTTATTGAACCGGGCCATTACCAATTTGAGATTATCAGAGAGGCCGCGCTCTTTCTTTTCCATCGCATGGAAAGTCGAAAGCTCCGCTGAATTCGGTAAGTCACCGTGCCAGATAAGGTAAGCCACTTCCTCAAACCGGCACGCCAACGCGAGATCCTGCACCTTATAGCCACGATAAGTGAGGGAATTGATTTCCGGCATCACTTTCGAGATCGCCGTATCGTCCGCCATAATGCCGGCGAGCCCGTATTTCACATCCGCATCCGTCATCTGCGTTTAGTCTCCTGCCTGTTTATCATTCGTCGAGCTATTGTGCATATCGTAAGCACGTTCCACTTTTGCAACGCGCACGGTGAAATCCTGGTACCATTCGGCGCGACCGCGCCGGCGCGCCTCTGAATGCTCTGCATTCTTCTTCCAGTTCAAAATGGCGTCCTCTGTTTCCCAGTAGGATACCGAAATCCCGAACCCTTGTTCGTCGCGCGCCGACTCAAACCCGAGATAGCCCGGCATTGTCATCACTAGTTTTTCCATCTGCGCAGCAACTTCTGCGTAATCCTCGCTGCCACTCCTGCGCTTGTTTGAAAAGATCACAGCATAATAAGGCGGCATAGGGCGCGCCATTACGCCACCGGCGTATCACCGACCTGAAAATTGTAGATCGATTCATCAAACTTATTGTACTCATGATAACGCAGCAAATCATAGAGATCGCGCCGGTGCTGCATTTCATCGAGAATGCCGTTCTGGTCGCCATCACGCAAAATTGCATCGAGCCCGCGATCACAAGCGCCCATTGCGAGCCGCAGTGTCGTC
>JBCBSY010000045.1:0-8907 GCA_039818925.1 Pseudomonadota bacterium
GGCGCCATTACCGGCGCGCCCTTCAAAATCTATGCGGTTGAGGCAGGGGCCGCGGCAATCAATCCGGCGGTTTTCGCGATCGTTTCTTTTGTCGCGCGCCTGGCGCGCTTCGGATTGGCGATTGCCATCACCACGGCCGGGCGTGCGCTCGCCGCGCGGTTGGGGCTTGGGCGCTTGGCGCCCTATGGTCTCGCGCTCGCGTGGCTCATAATTTACGTGATCTATCTGCGCATCCGGCTTAGCGTTTGAACGCACCTTACCTGAATGTAACGGCCTCACCGGAAATTGCGGCGCTTGGCGCTTTTCTATTGCAGCGGCGATGGGCTAGGGTCCGCGCCAAATTGGCAAATCGACAATAGGAGCTGACATTTGCGTAGAATTGGCATGATGACGGCGGCGGCCCTGGCGCTTGTGGCGTGCGGGCAGTCCGGCGAAACGGAAAGCGCAGACGCGTCGGAAGACGCATCAAACGAAACGACGGCTGCGGAAACGGCGGAGCTTTCAGACGAGGCCAAGACCGGCGCTGAGTTGGCGGCGGATTTTGACAAGCTGGCGACCGACAACCTTGCGGCCTCGAATGCATTTCTCGAAGAAAACAAGGCCCGCGACGGCGTCAATGTGACGGAGAGCGGTCTTCAATACATGGTATTGGAAGAAGGCCCGGAAGAGGGGTATTCGCCGAATTCAACCGACCTTGTAGTCGTTCATTATGTGGGGACACTGAAGGACGGCGTGGAGTTTGATTCCTCGCGCGCTCGCGGCGCGGCGGCGCAGTTTCCGTTGAATCAGGTCATTCCCGGCTGGACCGAAGGCGTTCAGTTGATGAGCGAGGGCGACCGATACCGGTTTTTCGTGCCGCCCGATCTCGCCTATCGCGAGTTTGGCTCGCCCCCGCGCATTGGTCCCAATGAAGCGCTAATTTTTGATGTGGAGCTGATTAAAGTGCATAACCCCGAACGCAATCTTGAAACCGCTGAAGCTTTCCTGACAGAAAACGCCAAGAAAGACGCTGTTAAAACAACCGAATCCGGTTTGCAGTATGAAGTCATTACCGAAGGCGCGGGTAACGGCAAAAGCCCTGAAGCTACTGACACGGTCGAGGTGCATTATCAGGGCACGCTGCTCAACGGCACGGAGTTCGATTCTTCTTACACGCGCGGCGAAACGATTGAGTTTCCGCTGAACCGCGTCATTCCCGGCTGGACAGAAGGGGTTCAATTGATGAGCGAAGGCGACAAGTTTCGTTTCTTCATACCGCCTGAGCTTGCCTATGGAGAGAGCGGCACGCCCGGCGGCCCCATCGGGCCAAACGAAGCCTTGATCTTTGAGGTCGAACTCGTGGCCGTAAAGTAAACTAGACGCTGCATGAAAAACCCCCGCTCTGGCAGCGGGGGTTTTTTTGTGCCCATAAGCGCGTATTACGCAGCCTTAGGATTGGCGTCGCGCAGTGACGACACGAATGCTTTGAGTTCCGTGCGGGCCTGGGCGAGGGCCTTGTCTGTGTCCGCCCCCATCACATCGGCGCCGACAACGGTGACGTCAGTTATGCCGATGAAACCGAATAAATGGCGAAGATAGCTAGTGGCGAAATCCGCTGCTGATCCGATTTTGACGCCGCCAGTGGCCATTACAATCAAGGCGCGTTTGTTTTGAACGAGTCCAATCGGGCCATCCTGCGTGTAGCGAAAAGTCAGGCCAGCACGAGCGATCTGATCGATCCAGGCTTTGAGTGACGCCGATACGCTAAAATTATACATTGGCGCGCCGAGAATGATCAGATCGGCGGCTTTCACTTCGGCCACCAAACCATCGGAATAAGAGAGCGTCGCAGCCTGATCGGCGCTTCGCTTTTCAAGTGGCGTAAAGTTGGCCGAAATCCAGTCCTCGTCGATCAGCGGCGCGCCGCTGGCGAGGTCGCGATGGGTCACGCTGACTGGCTGGCCGGCCGCTTGAACCGATTGGATGACTTCGTCAGTCAACTGACGGGTGACGGAACCGTTTCGTCGTCCGCTAGCGCTGATCAGAAGAATATTGAGCGGGGCTTTGGTCATGTCTGAGTTCCCTGATTTTTGCGTTCAGCGATTGTTGACGGCGAGTTTGCCTGGCCCGTGGGCAACAAGGAGCAAAAGACCGCCAGCGATCGAGACATTTTTCAGGAACATCACCGTCTGGATCTGGTCGGCGAAATCAAAGTGAAAGATCAGCGCTGTCAGTAATGAAAATCCAGCAAGGAGAAATGCGGCGCTGCGCGCATAAAATCCGATAATCAAAGCCAGCGGCGCGATGAATTCAAAACCGATGACAGCGGGTAAGAGCACGCCCGGCACGCCCATCGCGGCCATATATCCTTGCGTGGCTTCGTAAGCGCCGATCTTGGTCAGACCGGACAGCAGGAAAACGAGGGCGAGCAAGCTGCGCCCGAGGGGGGCGGTGAGAGGAAGAAGGCCGGACATTTGATTTCTCCTTAAGTTAAGTTCGGCGGTCCTGTCCGCCGTTTCGCCGCCAACTTATTTGTTCTAAAAATTCTTAGAAGATAGATTTTTGGGAAAATATTGTTCTAAATAAACGAACAATGGATCGTTTTGCACAATTGGCGGCCTTTGTTCAGATCGCTCGCTCAAATTCAATCAGCGCCGCGGCGGGCCGGATGAATTTGGCGAAATCCGTCGTCAGCCGGCGGCTTTCCGAATTGGAGGCGCGCCTTGGGGTTCAGCTTTTTGTGCGGACGACAAGACAAGTGACATTGACGGATGCAGGCGCTCGGTTTTTGCGTCGCGCCACGCTTTTGCTCGATGATCTCGAAGAGGCCGAAGATGAGGTCAGCGCCAGCCAGACCCTGCTCTCCGGGGCGCTGAAAATCGCTGCGCCATTGTCCTTTGGGCTGCTTCATTTACAGCCCTTTCTTTCACGGTTCGCAAAAACACATCCAGGCATAGAGTTGGAGATCGATTTCGCCGACCGGCGTGTCGATCTGGTTAAGGAAGGATTTGACCTCGCCGTGCGGATTGGCGCCCTGGCGGATTCAAGTCTGATCGCCCGAAAGGTCTGCCCGATCCGTCAGTTGGCGGCGGCTGCGCCTGATTTCTGGAAACAGCATGGCGTACCGGAGCATCCCCACGATCTCGCCGCGCTTCCGTGCCTTCGGTATTCAGATCACAGACGGCCGGACGTCATTCATTACTGGGGCCCCAAAGGTGAAGCGGGCAGCGTTGCTGCGGACATCATGATGACTGCGAATAATGGCGATTTCCTTGCAGCAATGGCTGCGGAAGGTCATGGCTTTCTTGTTGAGCCGAGCTTTTTGCTTTTTCAGTTGATTGAATCCGGCGCGCTTAAACCGGTGCTTTGCGATTACGCCTGGTCGAATTTCAATCTCTACGTCATTTATCCGCCAACGCGACAGGTTTCAGGACGTGTGCGCGCCTTCGTTGATGCATTGACGACATGTTTTGCGCACAATCCGCATTGGGATGAACGTATCGCTGCGGCGTCGTAAAAAGCAGCGTGTTTATCATTCGTTTACCAACCTCACTTTAAGGGCGAACCTGCTGACGAACGGTCAGTGTCAGAGGGATATCCAAATCAATGCGAAGAACAACAAAAACAGCCGCAAAACCTGTGGCGAAACGAAAAGCCGTAAAGGCGAAAACCAAACCTGCATCTAAGCGTAAAACTGCTGCCCGGAAGAAGCCTGCGGCGAAAAAAACCGCCGCCAGAAAAGCGCCCGCAAAGCGCAAGGCAGCGAAAAAGATCAAGCTGAAGGTAACGCGCAAGCCTGCTGCGAAAAAGACTGGAAGAAAAGCTGCGCCGAAAAAGGCGGCGAAGCAAACAGCCCGAAAAAAAACGACTAAAAAAGCGGCGCCGAAAAGAACGGCCGCCAAAAAAGCGGCGCCTAAGAAAGCGCTGAAAAAGCCGGCGGCAAAGCGCACGACAGCAGGCCGTAGAAAAGCAGCCTAGGCCGTCTCCAGCGTTTCGGATGTCCCGGCGTCAGGCCGGGACATCCATGCCTTTTTTGACCGCGTCCCGGTCGCCGACACGATCGAGCCAGTTTTTGACTTTGGGAATAGCGCCGTCGCCAAGTTCCAGCGCCGCGAATTTCGAAGACAGCGCTTTCACCCAGGGATATGTGGCGATGTCGGCGATGGAATAGGCGCCAGCGAGGTAGTCTACATCGCCAAGTCGTTTATCCATTACCGCCAGCAGCCGTTTCGATTCTTCGCTATAGCGTTTGATGGCGTATGGGATCTCTGCCGGCGCACTGTTCGAAAAGTGGTAGAATTGTCCAAACATTGGACCAACGCCGCCCATTTGAAACATCAGCCATTCAAGGGTTCTGGTGCGCGCCTCGCCTTTAGCAGGCAAAAGCGGCGAAGCGGTTTTCTCCGCGAGGTAAATCAAGATTGCGCCGGATTCAAAAACAGATGCGCCGGTGTCATGATCAACAATGGCGGGGATCTTGTTATTCGGGGAAATCTTCAGGAAGTCAGGCGCGAACTGTTCGTCCTTGCCGATATTCACGGGGTGCGCATCATAGGGAAGGCCCAGTTCCTCCAGCATGACTGAAGCTTTGCGGCCGTTCGGCGTCGTCCAGGTATAAAGATCGATCATGATCAGCCCTCCTCGATTGATGTCATTCATGAGTGCGGCGTCGCCGAAGCGACGCTGAGCGCAGATGGCGCGGGAGGGACTGGAGAAAAAGGGGCCTCTCAGGGTTGTGAGGCGATGGGTTGTGGCGCGCCATGACAAAAAGCGCTTGCAGTCTGGGGCGCGCGCGCCCAATTTCGCGCCATGACAGAGATTGCATCCCAGCTTGAGTGGATTTCCCGGCTTGTCGCTTTTGATACGACGTCGTCAAAATCGAACCTCGCGCTCATCGAAGATGTCGAAGCCTATCTTCATGGATTGGGCGTGGAAACCTTTCGGGTTTCCAACGAGGATGCGACCAAAGCCAATCTCTATGCAATCGTCGGCCCGAAGACGGCGGGCGGTGTTGTGCTGTCTGGTCATACGGATGTGGTGCCGGTGGAAGGCCAGGACTGGGCCAGCGATCCATGGACGGTCGTGGAAAAAGACGGCAAGCTTTTTGGCCGCGGTGTCGCGGATATGAAGAGCTTTTCCGCCATTGGTTTATCGCTGGTGCCGGAGATGCTGGCGGCGAATTTGAAACGGCCGTTGATTTTCGCTCTCTCTTATGACGAGGAGGTCGGCTGTCTTGGCGCGCCCAGTATGATTGCTGAAATCGCAGACAAGGTTCCGCCGCCTTCCGCCGTTATTGTCGGCGAACCGACGAGCATGAAGGTCATCGACGGCCATAAAGGCATCGCGTCGTTTCGCGTAAAGGTGACGGGCTACACAACCCATTCCAGTCAGACCGATCGCGGCGTCTCGGCGGTTGAGGCGGCGGCGAAGCTCATCACCAAAATCTCAAACATGCGCGCCGCGCGCGCGGCGCAGGCTGATGCGGCCTCGCCCTTTAACCCCCCATATTCGACCATGACAGTAAACGTCGTTCACGGCGGCACACAGCTCAACATCATGGCGGCGGAAGCGACATTTGACTGGGATTTGCGCGTCATTCCCGGCGATTGCCGCGAAGACATCATCGAAGAGTTCACCGACTACGCAAAAGGGGTTGAAGCGGAAATGCGCGCCCAAGCTTCCGGCTGCCGGATTGCCATTGAGCAAATGACCAATGCGCCTTCGCTCGCCCCGTCTGAGGAAAATCCGGCGGCCGATCTGGCGAAGGCGATCACCGGCCATAACAGCACCGACGTGGTGGCCTACGCGGCGGAAGCGGGACAGTTTCAGGAAGCCGGATTCTCCGTTGTCATTTGTGGGCCGGGTTCGATTGACCAGGCGCATCAGGCGAATGAGTTTATCGCGCTTGATCAGGTTAGACAGGGAACGGAATTTATCCGGCGCTTGATCGAACGCCTGCGTGCATAAAATCCGGCGCGCCTGATCACGCGACGCAGTTTTGCGCGCGATTGTTCCTTGCAAGAGTTTGTTAATCTCCGTAAGCGCGGGGTATCTAAAGCCCCGGTTTTGAAAGACTTTTTCGGCCCCTTTAGATTTTGTTGACGTTGTCCTGCGAGCCTTCGCCGAAATTGACGGTTTTCAAAGGGCGATGAGAACGTGAAACCATTGACGCAATGCCGCGCCTGCGGATCAAAAGCGCTGACGCCGGCCTTCTCCATGCCGCTCGGGCCTGCTCGAAAAGCGTCAAAACGCAAAGGCGCGCCGTCGACTGACTATGTACTATGCGACCCGTCCCGGGATGCGCGCGCTTGCGGACTGCTTCAGTCTGCCGATGCGGAAGATCTGCTGACGGATACGCCATCCAGCCGGCACGCCTCGACACGCGATCATTTGCGCGCTGTGGCGACGGAAGCGCTGGAGATGATTTCCGGTCGCGATTGCGCCGCGCTCGACGTTGGATGCAATGATGGAACATTGCTGTCGTTCTATCCGCGATGGGTGGAGCGGTTCGGCGTCGATCCGTCCGACCATGTTGATGAGATTGGCGACTGGGCGTGGACAGGCAAGTCCTCGTTTCCGTCGAAAGACCTTGATGCCGCGTTTGGCGACAAGCAGTTCGATATCATCACTGCCGTTTCCATTCAGGAACATATCAGCGATCCGAAGGCGTGTTTGTCCCGGATAAAATCCCTGTTGGCGCAAGATGGCGTGCTGGCGCTTGAAACGCTCTATGCGCCTGTTGTCCTGACGCGCACATCAGTTGAAATTTTACAGGCGGGCGTTGCGGCGGTTTATTCCTTGTCAGCGATAGAGTGGCTGTTGCGCGAGGCGGGGCTGAAGATTTTCAAAGGTGCGTTGACCTCCAAAGAGGGTGGGTCGATCCGCCTCTTTATTACCCACGCGGAGAATGAAGAGTACGATTTCGATCCCTGGTACGAGCGCCTGGCCCGGCTCTGGGATGAAGAAAACGCGCTCGCCATGCGGGCGATGCAGCCTTACCAGTCGTTTGAACAGCGCGCGAATGAAGTGCGCCACGAATTTGCAGCGATGTTGGAAGACATCCAGGAGCGCGGCGAGTGTGCGCATATCCTTGGGGCGGATTCGGAAACCGAAGCGCTCTTGCGCTGGGCGGGACCGGCGGCGAAGGCGATCACCGCCGCGGTAGACACAAATGCGGCGCGTGAGCGCGAACGGCTTGGCGCGCGTGGCCCACGCATTATCTCTGAAAATGAGTGCCGGGCCGCCGAGCCGGACTTTTTGATCGCGTCATCGCGTTACAAGCGCGAGATCATGGAAAAATGGCGCGAGGCGGTCATGCTGGGCGCGCAGATTATTTTCGTAACGCCTGCTCCGCACATCATTACTTCGATGAATTTCGCTGGCGAATATGGAAAGACAATCAACGACGGCGACGGTCCGGCCGGGGCGCAAACCCTGCGCAACATTCTCGCTGCGGCGGGTGGATTGCGGCTGATCGCCGATAATCCGGATGCGGCGAAAACTGCAAATGGTTAGCTTTTTACGCTGATAAACCGGCGCGTCGTTCCCTCAAGAACGACAGCAGTTAAAAGTCCGCCGTAACACGCGCCTGTATCGACGCCGATCCGCCATCCGGCATCAACCGGTTTGTCGGTAGGGGTATGGCCATGCACCACCACGAAGTCGGGACGATCGTCGGGGGGCGCATTGTGAAACCGCTTGCGAATCCACAACAGATCTGTTTCGGATTGATCTTCAAGCGGCGCACCCGGCCGAAGCCCTGCATGAACGAATAAATAGTCGCCCTCGGTATGCGTAAGCGCGAGGGTTTTCAGAAAGTTCCGATGCGCCGTTGGCAATGCGGCGTTCATCGCTTCTGCGAGGGCGGTCGCGGATTGTCCGACCGGATCGACGCCATAGCTTTCGAGGGTTTCCTCTCCGCCCCAGTCGAGCCAGTGCGGCAGGTCTTCCGGTTCGGCGAGAAAATCCAGCATGATCTCCTCATGATTGCCTTTCAGGAAAAACGCATTGTCGTGAGACTTTTGAAGGCGGGTCAGCCGTTCAAGCACGCCTTTGCTGTCAGGCCCGCGATCGACGTAATCGCCAAGGAAAACCAGCGTCGTCTCATCGAATGCGCCCGCATCGTCTTCGATCGCAGACAAAAGCGCGTCAAGCATGTCGGCGCGCCCGTGGATGTCGCCGATTGCATAGACCTTTGCGCCCTCCGGGACAGTGGCGGTTTTTTCAAGCTCTGAACGGGACCGGTTTAACAATCGACGGATCATGGGCGTTCTTTTTAAGGCATTTCGCTTAAGCCGGTACAATTCAATCGCTAAAAAGGGTATAAAAATTCTGACATGGAATCACGCTTGAAGGGCGTGAAAAAGGCGTAAACGGGACATGAGCGTACTGGTTACAGGCGGCGCCGGCTATATCGGCGCTCATATGCTGCTGGCGCTGGAAGACGCGGGCGCGCCTGCGGTGGCGCTCGACAATTTGTCGACTGGAGAACGCTGGTTGGCGCCGCAAAGCGCCACATTCATTGAGGCCGATGTGGGCGATGAAGCGGCGCTTCGAAAATTATTCGCTGAGCACGACATCCAGGACGTCATACACTTTGCGGGATCGATCCTGGTCCCGGAATCAATTCGCCATCCGCTTGACTATTATAAAAACAATACAGCCAACACGCTGACGCTGTTGCGGGCATGTGTTGCGGCGGGCGTCCAACGGTTTATCTTTTCGTCTACGGCCTCTGTTTACGGGACGCCCGAACGCACGCCGATCTCTGAACAGGCGCCGATCAAGTCGATCACGCCCTATGGCGCCTCCATGGCGATGAGCGAGCGGATCGTCGAAGATGCGGCGGCGGCGCATGGGCTTTCCTACATGATTCTGCGCTATTTCAACGTTGCTGGCGCCGATCCCGAGGGGCGAGCCGGTGAAATT
>JBCBSY010000046.1:0-8902 GCA_039818925.1 Pseudomonadota bacterium
GGTCATGAAACCGAGAAAGACTGTTGAGATAATCGGGCTTGTAACAATGGCGATGGTGAAAATGGTGATCATAAACCACCAGGACATGACCCGGCGCGACAGCTCAGTCGTCGCCTCTCCTGGCGCGGCGCGGCGCATCACCGCGACGATGATACTGGCGACGATCAAAAGCGCGTAGATGGCGCCGATCGCATAAAGAACAATTGCCGGAAGACCGTTAGGCGTCTCCATCAAATGCCTCTTTCCTTGCGGGCTTCCTTCAAGGCCTGGCGGGCGCGATTGACAACAGTCGCGGCGCCCAGCGCCGCAGCGAGCGCCAGCGCCACTGTCGACCAGACTCCCGGGGCGAGGCCAAGCCCCAGCAACACCGCCAGCGCACCAAAGAAAAACGCCCGGTCGCTTTTGCCAAAGGGCCCATCATACCGGCGGGCGGCGCCAATCTGCACGCCAATCACGCCGGTCATTTCGGCAATGACGCCGATCACCACTACCGCCACCACCCATGCCGGCGCCAAACCGGAAATGTAAGCGAAAGGCAGATAAAGCGCGGCGTCCGACAATACGTCCGTCAGCTCGTTTAAAATTGCGCCAAGGTCTGACTTTTGCCCGAACTCACGCGCCAGCATTCCGTCAATGGCGTTCATTCCCATGCGGATGAAAAGAACGAGCGGCAATAGCAACAACAGCGATGCCCTAGCGCCGGTAAAGAGCAGTAGCGCGCCATAGGCGACACTCAACGCGAAAGCGCCCAGCGTCACCTGATTAGCGGTGACGCCCGCATCAGCCAGCGCGCGGCAAAGCGGACGCAACAGCGCCTGGAATTTCGGCTTGAGGTCATAAATGGTGGGCAAGACGGATCGGCCTTATTAAACGCAGGTGAGTTAGACAGATTCTGCTCAACTTGGCGAGCGACAGCGCCCCGCCGATAGGACAATTCCACCGGCCCCATGACCAATCGCAAAAGCGAATGCTTACTCGCCGCCGACGACAAACTGAAAGCCGGCCGGGTCGGCGAGCAGTTTCCTGAGACCAAGTTCCTTTATTGTCAGATCCTTTGCGTCGTGGCGCTGTGCGGCGCCGGCGGTTTCCTTAACATCGCGAACAGCGATTTGCGGAAGCCAACGATCCTGATCATCTGGCATGAAGTCGGTTTCAATAATTTCCAGCAGTTGCTTTTCCAATAGCGACCCGAGTCCTATCTGGCTGATGAAGCGCTCAAATAGCGCCGGCTTGCCCGCCAGCAGGACATCGCGCGGGAAAAGCGCTTTGGGCGGCGCATCCGGATAGGATGGCTTGGTTACGCCGAACACGGCGCCGCCCGGCGCGGCGAATAGCGCATTTTCCCCAATCCCCGCAACATTGAATGGCGCACGGAGGACGCGCCCGCCAGCATTCGCCACCTGCTGCACCATATCTTTAACGTTCTGTACCCGGACATAGCTGCACCAGCCTGTTGGATATTCAGCTTGAACCTGTGTCAAACCACCCTGGACGCCATCTTCTGTTGAGATCAGGCCGTAAACCCCTGCGCCGTTTCCCCAGGCAAAATCTTCGGCGTGTTCATCAACAAAGCGCCAGCCAAAGACCGCGCTATAGAACTTGCGCATGGCGGCGGCGTCCGCACACAGGAGTTCGCGCCAGATTATTTCGGAGGGGGGTGGAGAGACGGACATCAGGTCACCGGTTCATCGCTGCAGCGTGAACACTCCCATTGCAGAGACCGCAATGTCATTGACTTCGCTCAAGCCGCAAGGATCGATCGTTTGGCAGAGCGGTTAGTTCAGCCCCCACTCACTGACGGTTCCCAGCTCCGCCGCGCCAATGATCTTCCGACCAGCGAGCTGCACCGAATGAATTGGCCCTTCCAGCTCGCGGGTCCAGAAATCCAAAAATTTCGACAGCACCGGATATTTCGGGGCGATGTCGTAATCCTGCCAGACAAAGGATTGGAGTACCCCTGGATGGTCGGGCAGATGATAAAGGATTTCCGCCGTGGCCAGCTGGTAGCCGGAGAGCTGACGGGTAAAGGATGTGTCTGGGGTCATGGTCAAAGGCCCTTTCACGCAATGCGCAACGCAACAAAGGCGCCCATAGTGAACCCAATTCCATTCACGATTGGCAGTCTTGACAAGCTTGCTTGAATCAAAATTATCTAAGTTTTTTCAATATGTTAGCAGCCGCACGGTCGGGGTGCTGACAGACCCGGCCAAAAAATCGTCTGGCCTTGCATTTTTTGTCTTTACACGGGCGCCCCACGACCCTATTTCGCCCCTTCGCCATTCCCATGGGACCTCTCCGCAAGAATGGCGCTTGGTTGAAGCTTTCTTTGCGAGGTTCCATGAGATGGAAAGGCACACATCAGCGCTTGCGCTGGTCCTAGCGGACCAACCGGATCTTCCCGTCCATTGCGTTCGACCACACGCGGCTACGAAAGCAGCGGACTGGTTCGTGCAGCGATTTCCCGGCGATGTTCTTTATGCGGTGAAGGCGAACCCCCACCCAGCCGTGCTCGACGCGGTCTATGGTGCGGGCGTGCGCTGGTTTGACGTCGCTTCGCTGCCCGAAATTGAACTGGTTGCAAACCGGTTTGACGATGCAACGCTCGCCTTCATGCATCCGGTAAAAGCGCGCTCGGCGATCCGCCGCGCCTATTTCGACTATGGGGTGCGCATTTTCGTCCTCGACTCCCATGAAGAGCTGAACAAAATCATCGAAGAGACCGGCGGCGCCAATGATCTGCACCTGATTGTGCGTCTCGCTGTTTCTTCCGACTACGCGCAGCACAAGCTCGCCGGCAAGTTCGGCGCGGCCGGGCCCGTCGCGGTTTCTTTGTTGCGCGCCGCGCGCACAGTCGCAGATGAGCTTGGCGTTTCTTTTCATGTCGGTTCGCAATGCATGCGGCCGGAAGCCTGGCGCATCGCTATGAGCCATGTGGGCGGACTGATCCGTGAAGCGGGCGTAACGGTGGATATTGTTGATGTCGGCGGCGGATTTCCGGTCGCTTATCCGGGCCTCACCCCGCCGCCCCTGGAATACTACATGCGCGAGATCGAAGCGGCGTTTGAAGAGATGCCCGTTCTTGAAAACGCCGATTTATGGTGCGAACCGGGCCGCGCGCTTTGCGCCGAAGCCGGTAGTCATGTGGTGCGGGTCGAGTTGCGCAAAGGCGACGCGCTTTATCTGAATGACGGCGCCTATGGCGCGCTTTTTGATGCGGCTCATGAAGGCCTTGTCTATCCCGTGAAGCTGTTGCGTGAAGACAGCGCGCCGTCGCGGCCGCTGAAACCGTTTAGGCTTTATGGCCCGACCTGCGACTCGGTTGACGCCATGATCGGCCCGTTTCTATTGCCGGCCGATGTCAATGAAGGCGACTATATCGAAATCGGCATGACCGGCGCCTATGGCGCAGCGCTGGCAACGAAGTTCAATGGCTTCGGCGTATATCTCGAAGCGGCTGTGGATGACGCGCCGATGATGAGCGTCTTTGAACCCGTGCAAGAGGCGCCCGTCGCGATGGAAAATGTCATCGCATTGCATGAATTCTAGGAATTGAACGCACAAAGCTGGAATCTCACGCGCTGTTCGGTTAGGCCAGCACGTGTTACGGCCCTCCGCGCGTCTTTTGCATCGCTAAGACGCGGTCCGGATCCGGTTTCATGGCGCAGTTCAAAAAGGGCAGGCGGTTGAACGCTTTCCGTTCGGTGAACGCGCCATCCATTAGACGCGAAACCCGGTTACGAGAAAGGACCGAGATCATGACCGCAACCAAAGACAACCGCAAAGCCGAGTTGCTCGCGACACCGGTTGAGCATTTCGACATCACCGAATTCGATGCGCGCCCGGTGATCGACGCCTGGGGCAAAATGAGTTTCACCAGCCGCGACGCCGCGCGCGCCGCAAACATTCTCAACATGGCCCTTGAAGACAAGGATTGTTCGACATGGCTGATCATGGCGGGCTCCACCGGCGCAGGCGGCTGCCTGCATGTCTGGCGCGACATGGTTGAGTACAACATGGCTGACGCCATCGTCGCCACCGGCGCCGCCATCATCGATATGGATTTCCTGGAAGCGCTTGGTTTCAAGCATTACCAGGCCAACGAAATTCCTGACGACAACACGCTGCGCTCGCTCTATATCGACCGTATTTATGACACTTATATCGATGAGGAAGAGCTGCAGCATGTGGATCATACGATCTATGAGATCTGCGAACAGCTGGAGCCGCGCCCCTATACATCGCGCGAATTCATCTACGAAATCGGGAAATGGCTGGCCGCCGGCAATGCGAAGAAAAAAGACTCGCTGATCCAGCGCGCCTATGAAAAGGGCGTCCCGATCTTCGTGCCCGCCTTCTCCGACTGCTCAGCAGGCTTTGGCATCGTCAAACATCAGGTCGAACGGCGCAAAGCAGGAAAGCCCTTTTTGACGATTGATTCGGCGGGTGACTTCCGTGAGCTGACGCAAATCAAGCTCGCGGCCGGCACGACGGCGCTCTTCATGGTTGGCGGCGGGGTTCCCAAAAACTTTGCACAAGACACGGTCGTATGTGCCGAAATTCTCGGCCATGAGGATGTGGAAATGCACAAATACGCCGTGCAGATCACGGTCGCGGATGTGCGCGACGGGGCCTGTTCGTCATCAACGCTGAAGGAAGCGGCGAGCTGGGGCAAGGTTTCAACAGTTTACGAACAGATGGTTTATGCGGAAGCGACCAGCGTTGCGCCGCTCATCATTTCGGACGCTTATCACCGCGGTCATTGGAAGTCGCGCGAAAAACGCGAATGGGCGAAACTTTTTACGCAATAGCTGCAATCGCTAATATTCCTTAACCATTGTTACCGAAATTTTCGCCAGCGCTGTCAAAAAAGCGCTGGCGACTTGCGTTTTGCATGGATTGCAAGGCTCTTCGTTAACCAGATGTTTCAAGCTGCCGCCCAATATCCATTGCCAAGGGGCGTGCTTTGGCGCGTGATCAAACGGAACAGGTATTATGGCGTTATCGGCCCGTCGGCTCGGGAAGGCGATGAGTGATCATGCGCGCAAGCGCATACCAACTTTGCGCGCTTATCCGACGGTGGATACCTGGATGAATCCGCTCACCCGCGGCGTCGCCCGTCACTTCGCCAACCAGGCCTGGGTGGACGCGCAAGCCGAACTCGATTTCACATACCGATTGTCGGATCTGGACATCGCCGGCCAACCTTGCCTGCGCTATGAAACAGAAAAAACCCGTGAAAGCGAAACCCTCATTCTTTATGTCCATGGCGGCGGTCTTGTCAGCGGCTCGCCCCGCGTAAACGCTTCCATGATTTTGCCGACCTGCCAGTTAAGCGGGATTGAGGCCATCGGGGCCGGATATACGCTGCTGCCGGAAGCACGTTTTCCTGCACAGATCGAAGAGATCGACCGCATTTACAAAGCTCTGCGTGCCGAGCGCCCGAATGCCCGGTTTGTGCTGTTTGGCGATTCCATGGGCGGCGCCGTGGCGTTGTCCGCTCTGCTGCGATGGCGCGATGAAGCCCTGCCTCTGCCCGAGAAACTGATCCTGATCTCCCCGGTGCTCGACGGCGCCGGCGCCAGCGACACCCATACGACGCTTGACGGTCATGATCCGCTGATGCGGTCAAACGGCGGCCGGAACTGCCGGCGGCTGTTCAATTTTTACGCGCCGGGCGAGGATCTCAAAAATCCGATGGTTTCGCCGCTTTATGGCGATTTTCGCGGCCTGCCGCCAATGCTGATTCATGTGGGCAGCCGGGAGATTTTACTTGGCGACGCCGCCCGTCTCGCAGAAGCCGCGCGGCGCGCTGGCGTTTCGTCGCAATTGCGGGTCTTCGACGGCATGTACCATCTGTTTCATATGCACTGGAGTCTGCCCGAAGCCAAAGCAGCGCATTCGGACATTGCGGACTTCATTTGCGAACGCTGACACGCGCGCGGCGTTGACACATCCTAATCCGAAACAGGCTGCAGGCGACAATATAAAGAATTTCAGCCTCAAAAAGCCGATTGAGAACAAAAATAACCCAGTACCCTCCGGGATCAATAAATACCGTATAAAGATGATATATGGCAAGCATGGCGTGAAGGAAAACCAGCGGAACAGGGAACCAGCGCCGTCGGGCGGTTTCATAAAGACAGACGGCTGTGACGCTATCGACGAGGCAGTAGGCCAACCCCAGCATCGGACCTTCAACAATCATCCAAAGCTGAAGCGTGAAAGCCCAGTTCACCGCCAAAAGGCGAGCGGCCGCCGCAATTTGCGGCGACCGCGAATGCAAGGCAGTCAAGAGAGTTACGCCAACACATGCGGCGTAAAAGCTGATGACTATCCAATCCCCAGAATCGATCGAACGACCCCGCCTGGCTCCAGTTTCGGACGTCCTCCGCCACTGGCCTCAAGAAGCATGGCGCCTGTCTCCAGGGCCCGCACGTTGAGCGCGTCATGCGCCTTGCTGGTGACATCGGCGAGATTCACCAGCGCCGCTTCAATCTGCGCATAAGCTTGTGCGCCTTCTGATGCATGAAGTTTGCCATCAACCCCTTTTGCAGCGGCCGCGCCACTGGCGGCGAATAGCGCCGCAAGGCCCGCAATTTGCTTCTCAAAACGCAACAACGTTACCTGTTCTTTCCGGAGATCCGTCATTTTATCCTCGCTATAAAAAAGTGTGCTACTCAAACAACGGCACAACCTTAGCGTGAGTTTGGTTGAAATCCAGACAAAATTACAACCTATGAGGGTGTTTCCGCTTGGATGGAGATGAGGAAAACTACGCCGCCCGGGTGGGCCGGACGATGTGGCGGGTCGCAAAGCGGCGCGCGCGCGAACTTCAAATGCAACAGCCGTCATTAGAACGCACGGCGGTTGTCAGCGCACAGACGCGCCCGTTTGAAAGTACAGCTCAGCCGCCAGATCCGCGCCCCGCTCAAGCGCCGCCGTCGCCGGAAGAGACCCTGACTCTTTCACGATTTCTTCGAGCACTGGCCGAAGAGCTTGCGCGAGACGAGCCGGACCGCGACGGGTCGTAAGCCGCGACAGCGCCACATAGGTGCTAGCTGCAGCCTCCGCTGCTACAGTCAGCGTCTGCGGCCCAGCGAGCGACGCTTCATGGGGCCGCAAATGATTAACCACCACGGCGATGGCCAGCTTCAACCGGTCACAATCGAGCTCGATATCGTCCCGGCGGCTGGGAAGCGCGATCACGGCGCCGCCGCCAGGCGTATCGCCATAAAGCATGCCCAGAGTCACCGATCCGCCCGTCGCCTCCGCAATCCTGCGCGCCAGCATCGGTTTTGGCGCCTGAACGCCGCTGATGATCCGATACAACGTTTGCCGGGACGCACCGACCCGGTTAGCGAAGTCCTGTACGCTTTCCCCGACTTCCTGGAGATATTGCTTCAAGGGGTGCATTGCCTCGCCGTCAAGCTTGCCCGAAAAGGAAAAATTAGAAGAAAGCTGTCACGAGACTCGCAACATTCAGTTAAGAATTGCTGCATTGGCGTAAAGAATCTGCGCGCCGGGAAAAAGCCGATCCGTTTCACGCCGATATTGGAGCATTGATGAGCGCGCCTTTGTTAACGCTGTCCGGAATTCGCCTCTCGATTGGCGGGGATACGCTTTTTGACGGCGCCGACATCATAATCACAGGCGGCGACCGGATCGCGCTAGTAGGACGCAATGGTTCCGGTAAATCGACGCTAATGAAGATCATGGCCGGCAGTGTTGAAGCCGATCAGGGGGGGCGCTTTTTGCATCCCGGCGCAACGGTTCGTTACCTTGTCCAAGAACCGGACGTACACGGATTTGCGACAATCGGCGATTATGCATGCGCCGGCCTTGATGAAACGGGGGGACGCCATCAGGCGGAAGCCCTGCTCATCGAGTTGGGCCTCGATCCCGCGTCGCCGACGCAAACGCTTTCCGGCGGCGAATTGCGCCGCGCCGCCATTGCTCAGGCGCTTGCCGCCATGCCGGATATTCTGCTCCTTGACGAGCCGACGAACCATCTGGACCTGCCGGCGATCACCTGGCTGGAGGAAAAACTGCGCAGCCTTTCTTCCGCAATTGTGCTGATCAGCCATGACCGGCGTTTTCTGGAAAAGATCACCAACGAAACGGTCTGGATCGATCGCGGCGCGACGCGCGCAACCGGTCAGGGCTTTAAACGCTTTGAGGCATGGCGCGACAAGTTTCTTGAGGAAGAAGCCGCAGGGCTCCACAAACTTGGTCGCAAGATCGCTGCAGAAGAAGACTGGATGCGCTACGGCGTCACGGCGCGGCGCAAGCGCAATATGCGCCGGGTCGGCGAGTTGAAAGCCATGCGCAAGGAGTTGCGCGAGACGCGGCGTGTCCAGAACGCGCCTGCCTTTTCGGTGCAGACCGGCGCTGCGTCGGGCAAGCGCGCCATCGTCGCGGAAAACATTTCGAAATCTTTCAGCGGGCGGAAAATCATTGACGGATTTTCCATCGAAATCGCCCGCGGCGACAAGGTTGGGCTGGTGGGCCCGAACGGCGCCGGCAAAACCACCCTTGTAAACATGCTGACCGGGACGCTGTCCCCGGACGAAGGAACGGTTGCTCTCGGCGCCAATCTTCAGATTGAAACGCTCGACCAACGCCGCGCGCACCTACGGCCCGGGATGCGGGTCGGCGACGCCATCAATGACGGCGCCGGCGACTGGGTGCTGGTGAACGGGGAAAAGCGCCATGTGGCGACCTATCTCAGCGACTTTCTGTTTGGACCGAACCAGTGGCGCCAACCCGTCAATGCGCTATCGGGCGGCGAGAGAGGGCGTCTCGCCCTGGCGGCCACGCTGGCGCGCCCGTCAAATCTTCTGGTGCTGGACGAGCCGACAAATGATATCATTTGTCGGCTCGTCCAGCACCAGAAGATTTGACG
>JBCBSY010000047.1:0-8812 GCA_039818925.1 Pseudomonadota bacterium
CAACCAGATCGCCTCCAGCTATCAACAAATCCGCAGCGACGCGGATCGCGAAATCGGCCAGCGCGTTGATGTCGTAAACGATGCGCTTAGCAAAATCGAAGATCTCAATGGATTGATTAGCCGCGGCGTTGTTACCGGCGCCGACGTCACTGCACTGGAAGACCAGCGTCAGCAGCTGATAAACACAGTGAATGAGAGCATTCCGGTTCGCGAATTGCAGCGTGAGAATGGCAAAGTAGACCTGATGACGCCTGAAGGCGTATTTCTGCTTGCCGGAAGCGCGCGCACCGTAGAATTCAACCCTTCACCGACCATGGATGCGTCGCGGACCTATAATGGCGGTGCGGGATCACTGTCCGGCATCTCCGTTGAAGGCAAAGACATCACGCCCGGCAGCGGCGTACAGGCGTCCGCAGGCGGCGCAATCGCTGGCCTCTTTAACGTACGCGACAACGCTGTTCCGGAGATGTCGTTGGCGCTCGACGCGCTCGCTGCAGATCTCATTGATCGTTTTTCAGACGCAGGCCTTGACCCGACAGTCGCGCCTGGAGACCCCGGCCTTTTCACGGATAATGGCGCCATTACCGACCCGACGACCTTGAACGGACTGTCCGGCCGCATTGAAATCAACGCTGCTGTTGACCCCGGACAAGGCGGCGAAGCGTACCGCATTCGCGACGGAATCGGGGCCGTGCTTCCCGCTGCTGCTGGTTCCGACGCGTTTGTCCGCGCGATGATTTCCGCGATGTCCGATTCTCGCCCCACCCATGCCGCGTTGCAGTCCTCCGGCGCGCTCAACGCCTCGGAAGGCGCGGCGCATCTGGCCTCGCTGGCGGGCGGCGCCCGCACGCAGGCGGTGACGCAACAAACCGCCTCGCAGGCGCTTTCGCAAAGTCTTTACGAAGCGGAGAAACTGGAAACCGGCGTCGACACCGATCGTGAGCTGCAAAATCTGTTGCTTATTGAGCAGGCTTACGCCGCGAATGCGCGCGTGCTGGAAACGGTGGATCAGATGATCCAGCGTCTGATGGAGATCTAGTGATGAGTTCCTACGGATTTCCCACCATGCTTCAATATAGCCGCCTGACGTCGTCAATCGCGGATATCAAAACAAAAGCGGAAAGCGCCCGCACCGAAATGGTCACCGGACGCATCGCGGATCTGAAAAGCGAGCTTGGCGCATCCATTGGCGACGCCCATCTTTTGCGTAAAGCCATAGACGATATCCGCGCGATGCAAGGCTCGGCAATTCGTGCGCTTGGCCGCGCGCAGTCAGCCCAGGTCGCGATGACCCGCGCCAGCGACGGGGTCGTTACGCTCGGCGCCAATCTGCTGAACGCCGTTGGCCGCGATGATCAAAGCAGCATCTCGGTCACGGCGGAGCAGGCTGAACTACAGCTGGAGGCGGCCATCTCCGCCTTTAACACCCGGTATGAAGGGCGCAATCTGTTCTCCGGCGACGCAGTCAACCAGCCTTCGCTCGCTGACGCGGAAACGCTCCTGACTGATATTCGCGCCATCTTCGCCGGCGCAGCCGACAATGCTCAGTTGCAGGCTGATCTCGATACCTATTTCAACGACCCGGCCGGCGGTTTCGCCACAACGATATATACAGGCGGCGCCGGTGACGCGGCGCGCACGGAAATTTCTGACGGCGAACTGATCAATTACAGCGCGAAGGCGGACGAACAGCCCGTGCGGGATCTGATGCGGTCGCTCTCGGCGCTTGTCGTCGCTAATGAAAGCACGACTTTTTCTGAGCGCAACGAAGCGCTTTCCGCCGCAGGCGGCGGAATGATCCAGGCGGCGAACGACCTCATTGACATTCGGGCCCGCGTCGGCGCTGCGGAAGAGCGCATCGTCGCCGCCGACAAACGTCTTGAGGCGGAAGCAACCGCTTTCAGTGCAACATATAATGAACGCACGGCGCGCGATCCGTTTGAGGCTGCCTCTCGACTGCAGGCGCTCGAATCCCAGTTGCAGGCGTCCTATGTCGTAACGTCCCGTATTTCACAGCTCACGCTCGCTAACTTCCTGAGATAGACATGATGAACCAACTCAAAATCTTCTTCGCCGCCATGATAACCGGCTTTGTCTTTTGCGCCGACGCAAATGCGGATGTGCGCCTGAAAGACATCGTCAACATAGAAGGCGTGCGCGGCAACGATCTTGTTGGTTACGGCCTTGTGGTGGGCCTCGACGGCACGGGCGATGGCGTTCGCAATTCACCTTATACGGAAGAAGCCTTGTCCAGCCTGCTGGAACGGCTCGGCGTCAATGTTCAAGGCGAAGACTTCCGGCCGCGCAACGTCGCGGCGGTTGTCGTCACCGCCACCCTGCCGCCTTTCGCCCGCGCAGGGTCTCAAATCGACATCACGGTGTCGGCGATTGGCGATGCGAGCAATCTTCTCGGCGGCACGCTAATCATGACGCCGCTCCACGCCGGAGACGGTCAAATCTACGCCGTTGCGCAAGGCCCGGTCCTCGCCAGCGGCTTTTCCGCTGAAGGCGACGGCGCCTCGGTCACCTTCGGCGCGCCGACCACGGGCTCCATCCCACAAGGCGCACGTGTCGAACGCGAAATCGCATTCGACTTCGAGGCCATGGAGACCCTTCGTCTTGCCTTGCGCGCTCCTGACTTTACGACGGCGGCGCGCATCGAAACCGCAATCAACAGCGCTTTTGGTCAGCCGGTCGCAAAGCTTCTCGACCCCGGCACCATTGAAATCGCCATGGCGGGCGCGCCCTTAAGCCCGGTTCACATGATCGGCCGGATTGAAAATATCCGCGTCGCGCCGGAGCAAAAAGCCCGTATCGTCATCGATCAGAAATCGGGAACCGTCGTTCTCGGGGCCGATGTGAAGATTTCCCGCTTTGCGGTGACACAAGGCAATCTCACGATCACTGTGCGCGAAACGCCGTTCGTCTCTCAACCCAATCCATTTTCGCGCAATGGCGAGACGATCGTTCTGCCTGATACAACGATTACGGTGGACCAGAACCCGGACCGGCGCATCGCGGAAGTCGACGAAAATGTTTCGCTCTCTGACCTGATCGAAGGGCTCAACGCCCTTGGCGTCGGCCCGCGCGAACTCATCGATATTCTGAAATCGGTGAAAGCCGCCGGCGCGCTGCATGCCGAATTGGTCTTGATGTAAGCGCCAGCGCGACAGCCGCAGAACTTAGGTTCGCGCTTCCAGCATTTCCACGACCCGGCGCCTTGCTTCCGGCAATTGGCGGTCGGCGAGGTGCAATATCCGCGTTTCAATAAAATAGCCCGTCGTCGCCAGCGCATCGATGGCGTCGGCCAGCGTCGCGTCGCTTGAGACGCCGCGCAGAAACGCCGGCAACGGCAACAGCTTATCTTTGTAAGGCTCGCCGGCCTCCGCGGACACCGCACAAGCCGACCGCGGCGAGACATAAATCAGATTGTCATTCGCGCCGGTCGCGGCGCAGCGGTCAAGCGTTAACCCGAACCCAAGTTCCGCCAAGAGGCCCAGCTCCCATCGCGCCATCAGAGCGGGCCAAACCTCGATGTCGTCAAGATTGGCCAGCAATACCGACATCGCCTCATAGGCGCGCGCATGCGCTTCGCGTTCCGGCAAAGTGGCGAGCGCCACCGCACAGGCTGCAGACAACCCCGCAAGCGACAATCGCTCGCCCATGGCTTCGCCGGCGCGCGCATGCGCCATTTCCAGACTGAAATGACCGAGCGAGTCCTCACTGCGGCCTTTCCACTCCGCCGCGACCTCATTGCCAGGTTGCAGGAGCGGGCGCATGCGCTTGCCCTGCCCGCCATAAACCAGCCCCGCCCACCGGCCATGATGGCGCGTAAACACGTCAACCACTGCATGGGTCTCCCCATGGGGACGCGCGTCAAGAATAATGCCGGCATCGGTGAAGTTCATTTTTTTACATCGGACAATTACTCAAGGGACAGTATGTCTTGAGCAAAACGGCTTATTGTTGCAATCTTTTTCGGTGAATTGGGGTTAACATCATGACATCGAGCAATGACCTGCCAGCGGCGCCTACACGGCGTGTTCGCCCATGGATCGCTGCATTGCTAACATTTATAGGCTTAGGCGTTGGCCTTTTTTACGCCAGAAGAACCCGGGCCGCCATCCAAGTGGTTATCATTCAACTATTACTAACTGTCGTCTTTGCTGCGGCGATACTGTTAATTCTTTCCAATACCGGCCCCGTTTCTTTCACCTTCCAAAATCTCAATGCACAATCTCTTTCCGACGTAATTGGATTAGGCGTTACAGCTGTCATAGCTATTGCCGTTTGGGTTTATGTCTCTCGCGGGAATACGATTGTTGAAAAATCAGGGCCTTCAAGGCTGTGGGGATACGGTGCGATCTGGTTGTTACCTATCATTGGTGGTATGCTTTTAGCCCTTCCACTACGCATTTTTGCATATCAACCATTCGAAATTCCTGCTGGCTCGATGAAGCCAACCCTGCAAATCGGCGATTTCATCGTCGCAAAAAAATGGAGCTACGGATATTCCCGAGCCTCCCTGGTTTATCCGTTGACGCGCATGCCCATGGAGGGGCGCATTCTCACCTTCAGCGAGCCCAAACGCGGTGACATCATCGTTTTCAAAAACAGCAAAGACGGCAACAAGGATTACATCAAGCGCGTGATCGGCATGCCGGGCGATACGGTTCAGATGCTGGGCGGACGCGTGCACATCAACGGACAGACCGTGCAGAAAGATTTGCTGGACGCGGCGGCTCCGAATGTATGCGGCAGGGGCTTCAGCGGCGCCACTTATCGCGAGACTCTGGAGAACGGCGTTTCTTATGTTGTACAGGAATGCGCGGGCGATGATGGCCATCTCGATAATACCGCCGCCTATCAAGTGCCGGCCGGACATTATTTCATGATGGGCGATAACCGCGATCAGTCTCAGGACAGTCGCGTCATTTCACAGGTCGGATATATTCCGCGCGACGCCATTGTCGGCCGGGTGGCCATAAACTCAAAATCCATTGACTAGGTACAATGCTCCTCTCTGCCTTATCACTCCACCGCATCAAGGCCGATATTCCTGAGCCGTGCCGCTTCCTTGTCCCAACCTTCGCGGACTTTAACGTGCAAAAAAAGATGCACTGGCACGCCAAGAAGATCGGTGAGTTCTTCGCGCGCCGCCTTGCCGATTATTTTTAACGTCTGCCCGTTCTTGCCCAGAACAATCCCTTTCTGGCTGTCGCGCGCGACATAGATGATCTGGTCGATGCGAATGCCGGACTTGGTTTCCTTCCAGCTCTCGGTTTCAACCGTGGAATCATACGGCAATTCCTGATGAAGCCGCAGGAAAAGCTTCTCGCGCGTCACCTCTGCGGCCATAAGACGGTCGGAAATATCAGACAACTGATCTTCCGGGTAGAGCCACGGCCCCGGCGGGGCCTGCTCCAGCAAATAGGTTCGAAGATCGCCGAGGCCATCGCCATTTTTCGCCGAGATCATAAAGACTTCGGTGAAAACCCCGGTATCGTTTAACGTCTGCGCCAGCGTCAGCAGTTTCGGGCGGGCGATATCGTCAATTTTGTTCAAGAGCAATACGGCTTTGCGGCTGGCGGCTTTCAATCCATCGATAATGCGCTCTGCGTCAGCGCGTGACTTGCCGGCGCCGCCTTTCTCGGCCTCGCCCGCAAGAAACGCCGGCGCATCAATCAGCATCAGCGTCACGTCGGCGCCATCAATCCCTTCCCAGGCGGCGGCGACCATGGCGCGGTCGAGCCGGCGTTTGGGCGCGAAAACCCCCGGCGTATCGATGAAGACAAGCTGCGCCGCGCCGTCCGTGATAATGCCGCGCACTCGCGCCCGGGTCGTTTGCACTTTTTGGGTGACGATAGAAATTTTCGCACCGACAAGCGCATTCACCAATGTCGATTTACCGGCGTTGGGTGCGCCGATGACCGCGATGACGGCGCATTTTGTGGCGTCGTTTTCCATAAATTACGCCGTCATCCCGGATGCGTTGCAGCATAACATGATGCAATGCTGATCCGGGATCGTTCCTATCTCATGCGATCCCGTGTCTGCGCAGCAATATTGTATATCGCAGCGCGCACGGGATGACGTCTTTTTAATCTTCATCCGTCCAGACCTTTTCGCGCACCAGAAATGTACGCGCCGCCGCCATTTGCGCCGCGCGTTTTGAGCGCCCCTCGCCACGCGCCGGTTTTTTGCCTTTGACATGTACTTCAATAGTGAAAGCCGGCGCATGCGCCGGGCCGTCCGCCTCAATCACCTCATAGTCCGGCGCGCCGCGTTTCTTGCTCTGGCTCCATTCCTGAAGCGCCGTCTTCGGATCTTTGTGCAGCCGCGACAAATCCTCAAGATTAGGCGACCAGAACTGGTCATAAACGCCGCGCGCCGCGTCCAGCCCGCCATCAATATAAAGCGCGCCCAACAGCGCTTCCATGACATCGCCGAGGATGGCTTTCTTTTTGCGTCCGCCGGACTGCGCCTCCCACTCCGACATGCGGATATGCTGATCGACGCCGAAATGCAGCGCCGCCTTGGCGCAGGTTTCTTTCCGCACCAGCGCATTCAGCCGCGGCGCCATATCCCCTTCCGCGTAGTCGGGATAGCGTCGCCAGAGCTCCTCCGCCGTTAACAGCCCGAGCACGCGGTCCCCCAGAAATTCAAGCCGCTGCAAATCGTGTACGGCACCATCGCCGCCGGAAAGGCTGGAATGGGTGAGCGCACGCGTCAGCAGCGCTTTGTCGGCGAACTGGTGGCCAAATGTCTTTTCGAGATCGGCAGGTTTTGGTTTCGTCATTCGACCGGATCGAGAACGCGGCCATAACGAATGGCGAAAGGCCAGCTCCATGGCGTCCAGAGTTTGGTTTTCTGTCCGTCAACGGAGAAAAACAGCCGCTCCGCCCGGCCGACAATAGCGTCGCGCGGAATATATCCGACCTGTGAAACGCGCCTGCTATCTTGAGATTCATCACGGTTGTCGCCCATCATGAAATAATGTCCGGCAGGAATAGGGTATATGCCTGTAGTATCTAATTCACCTTCATCGCCGTGGCATTCCTGAACGATGTAAGACACGCCGTTTTCCAGCGTTTCACGATAAATCGCTCCATTGCGGCCCATCTGGCAAACACCGGATCTGATTTCAATAAATTCTTTCTGCACGGCCTGCCCGTTGATGTGCAGGCGCCCGCCAAGCATCTGAACTGTATCGCCCGGCATGCCGATGACGCGCTTGATGTAATCCTTGTTGCCGTCTTTGCTGTTTTTGAAAACAACAATGTCGCCGCGCGCCGGCTCGCTTAGAGAGAGAATGCGCCCTTCGACGGGCATGCGGGTCAGGGGGTAGATCAGCGACGCTTTTGAATAGCCAAAGGTCGGCTTGGAAACGACCAGGAAGTCGCCAATCAGCAGGTTGGGCTTCATCGACCCGGATGGAATATTGAAGGGCTGAAAGATCACGATCCGCAAAACCAGCGCGATGGCGACGGCGAAAAAAACCGTCTTCGCCAGATCCCACGCCTCTTCGGCGGCGGTCATTTTCGGGCTCTCTGATTTGCCCTTGCCTCCGCTCTCATCACTTGTCGACATCACGCTACCCTTTTGTTGCCCGCCCCGGACTTCGGAAAGTCCCTATTTAGCCCGGGCGTAGATTATGACAATGGCCTGGGCCAGGGGAAAATCGTCGGTGATCGTCAGATGGATGTCCGGCGCATGGCCATCCGGCACCAAATCCGCCAGTCTTTGCGCCGCTCCGCCGGTCAGCGCCATGGTCGGCTTGCCGCCGGCCAAGTTCACAACTCCCATATCACGCCAGAAAACGCCGCGGGAAATCCCCGTCCCCAGCGCCTTGGCGCAGGCCTCCTTAGCGGCGAATCGCTTGGCGTAGGACGCCGCCCGGTTGAGCCGGCGGTCGGATTTCACCCGCTCGATTTCCGTGAAGATGCGGTTCGTGAAGCGCTCACCATGGCGCTCCAGCGTTTTTTCCACGCGGCGAATGTCGATGAGATCGTTGCCGAGACCGATGATCATGAGAGTGTCACTTAATACAGTCCGCCGGTGCGCGCATCGGTCATCAGACGTTTCATTTCCTTCACCGCTTCGGCAAGCCCCATGAAAACGGACTCGCCAATCAGAAAGTGACCGATATTGAGTTCGGCGATTTCCGGGATCGCGGCGACCGGTTGCACGTTGAGAAAGGTCAGCCCATGCCCGGCATGGACCTCAAGACCCAGCTTGTCCGCGAGCGCCGCAGCGTCGCGAATTTTTTCAAGCTCGGCCTTGATGCGGTTCGGATCCGTCGCCGCTGTCGCCTCATAATAGGCGCCGGTGTGGATTTCGATCACGGGCGCATCGGTTGAGCGCGCGGCTTCGATCTGCGCCGGTTCCGGGTCAACGAAGAGCGATGTGCGAATGCCCGCTTCGTTCAGCTCACGCACGAAAGGCGCAATGAAGTTGTGTTGCGCCGCAACGTCCAGCCCGCCTTCCGTCGTACGCTCATTCCGGTTTTCCGGCACGATGCAGCAGGCATGCGGCTGCACCTCGGTGCAGAGCTTTAGCATCTCCGCGGTCGCCGCCATTTCAAAATTGAGGGGCAGCGAGATTTCGCCCTTCAGGCGCAGCATATCGTCGTCCGTGATGTGGCGCCGGTCTTCGCGCAGATGCGCGGTGATCCCGTCCGCGCCAGCCGTCGCCACCAGATGGGCTGCACGCAGCGGGTCGGGGTGCGGGCCGCCGCGCGCGTTTCGGATCGTCGCCACGTGATCGATGTTAACGCCAAGTCGGATCGGCTTTGCGCTCATTGACTGATCCC
>JBCBSY010000048.1:0-8731 GCA_039818925.1 Pseudomonadota bacterium
CATCGCCATGATCGCCGCCCTGCCAGAGCCCGGCCAGCCTGCCGGTTTCCGGATCCGCGAAAACCGTGGGGCTGTCAACGATCCGCGCTTTTGACGGATCATTCACTGGAATTTCAACGACATCAATGCGGAATAACGCCGTGCGGTTATCGCCGGGGATATCTCCGACGCATCCTTCCAGCTCGTCGCCGGAACGCACCGATGACGTTCCGGAATTGTAAACGATGATTTTCCCGTCGCGACCCGGACCGGATACAACGGAGTGGGTGTGCGAGCCGCGACAGGTCTGGACCTGCCCGACCTGAACCGGCCGCTCAAGATTGCTGATGTCAAAAATCCGCAAACCGCGAAACCGATCCGCGCTGACATCCTCTGCGACCCCTTGTAGCCCACAATCAACCCGGCCGCGGGTTTGCTCCACAGACATGATCAACAGATCGCCGACAATCGAGACATCGCCCTGCCCGCCCGGACAGACGACGGAACTCAGATGCGCCGGAACGCCATCATCCTGCAACTTGTAAATGTTGAAGCCATGATAATTGCCGGCCACCAGCGTATCGCCGGCAAACGCCATGTCCGTGTTAGAAAAATCGAGCAGCGGGGACCGCTCGCCCCATTGCGTGTCCTCATTATCCTGACCGGCGTCGTCATCGTCGACGGGAACCGGCGGCGGCAAATCGGCAGGGTTGACGGGGTTGAAGAACCCCGGGGGTTTCGGCAGCGCCGCGACAAGCCGGAGGTTCATCAAAGCCTCGCCCGCATCGTCAAAGCCGGGGGCCAGCGAGGCGCGCGGATCCGCGGAAAGGCCCGCCAGCATTGCGTTCATCCGTTCAATCTCAGCGGTCTGATCACTCACAACATCATTGACGAACTCGAACAGGATTGGGTCATACGCCGAACCAGGCTGATCAAGCAGATGTTCGACCATGGTTACGGCGCCTTCATGATGCGCAATCATGAGCGTCAGGAATAAGCGATCAAACGCGACACCCGTCGCCTCAGCCAACGCCGTCATCTGTTCCGGCGTCGCCATGCCGGCCATTTTATGGGACATGTGCATCATGTCATGCGCCGCCGGGTCCAGCGCCGATTGGCCGCGATCACGGAGCCATTGCTGCATGAACTCGATCTCATCGGCCTGCGACGCACTGATCCGGCCGGCAATATCAATGAGCTCTTGACGGTTTGTCCGCTCCGCCACCAGCGCCGCCATCTGCACCGCCTGATGGTGATGCGGGATCATGTCCTGCATGAATTTCACATCATCAGGCGAATAGGTCGCCTTTGCGACGTCTATGGCCTCTTCCGCACTTAAAACACGTGTCTCGCCGCCAGGCGCGCCAGGCTGAACGATAGGCGCGCCCTCTTGCGCCGCGGACACGCCGGCAGTGCTGAGCATAGCAATACTCGTGGAAAGACATGTCACGACACGAAGCGATGAAGATAAACGTCTGTTCACTGGAAAAGTCCCCATTTCTAAAAAATTCGCAGCCAACGGCGCATAAAGGCCGGCTGCAAAATCCGGTGGCGGCAATCAACGTGAAACAGCTCTCGCGCTTCTGGTTCACGGGGCGCATACGCAACTGAAGAATCGACAACTTAAGCAACAACCGAAAGCCGCCGCAAGACGCGCGACATTTGTAGACAGCAAATATTCACCGTCTTTTTTGATCAAATAAAACAATCAGCGTTCTCACAGACCATCTTGAAAAACGAATCGCATTCGATTAGCCACGGCGACATCATGATCCTTTAATACCTACAGCTTTCGCATTTGCGCCCCTTAGCACCAGCGCCGCACGCGCGGGTCTCGGTATTTTTGATCACGAGCTTTTTCATGTCCCAACCCCTCACGCATGGCGCCATCTTGCGTCGCTACAAACTCGCCATTGGCGGTACTTTTGCGCTTCTTATCCTTGAGAACGTCATCCAGGTGATGCAGCCGCTTTTCCTTGGATTCGCAATCGACGGTCTGATTGCGCAAAGCTATCGCGAACTTTGGACTTTTGTCGCCTTAGCGATGACCGGTCTTTCCATCGGCGTGGCGCGGCGCCTTTATGACACACGCGCATACGGACGCATCTATCGAGAAACCGCAAGCGAAACAGTTGAGAACGAGAACGCCAAGTCGACGCCCGTTTCAAAGGTTACGGCGCGGGCGAATTTCGTCTCGGAATTCGCAGAGTTTTTTGAACTCTACCTTCCGATGGCGCTGTCATCTGTTGCGTCTTTGATCGGTGCGGTGGTGATGCTGTTTTTTATCTCGCCGCTCCTTGGTGCGTGCGCCTTTGGCGTTGGGGGCGTCGTTGGGTTGGTTTTCTTCATAAGCCGGAACGCCATTTCGACCATGAACACCAGTTTGAACAACGAAATGGAACGTCAGGTGGAGGTGCTGGAGGAACGCAACCCGGTCAGTGCGGGTTTGCATTTTTCATCAATTGTGCGCTGGCGTATTCGGCTGTCTGACCTTGAGGCTCGCAATTTTGGCATCGCCTTCGGGCTGACTATTGTTTTGGCCGCGCTCGCTGTATTCATCCTGATTGTCCGTGAACAGGCGAGCGAGGGAACCGTTTTCGCGGCATTGACCTATATCCTGCAATTTTCAGAAGCGGCGATCATTCTACCCTATTCTTACCAGCAATTCATTCGGACACGGGAAATCAGCGCCCGTCTCGCCTCATAATCGTGCCGATGGGTTGAAAGTTTACCGGGATGGACATTTGCCGTTTACCATTTTTATCGCAGAATGCGCACTGAGTTTTCTGTCTTCCAGTAGCGGCATGGCGGTAAAGATGATGCGTTTTGGTTCACGGTTGTTTCACATCTTTGCCCTGTGCGCAGCGACACTCGCCATAAGCGCCTGTGGCGGGGGCGGCGGCGGATCCACACCCTTTAATCCGCCATCGACGACAACCCCGCCGCCCCCGCCGCCGCCTCCACCGCCGCCTCCGCCGCCAATGAACTTCAACACAGCCGAGTTTCAAAACCAGCCATCACTAGCGCAGATCAATGTTCTGCCTGCCTATGAGGACGGCGCGCAGGGGCAAAATGTTATCGTTTCGATCATCGATAGCGGTATCGACGTTGACGATCCGGAATTTGCGGGACGCATTCACCCGCAAAGCGCAGACCTGGTGATCGCGAGCGTGGTCGGCGCCGCTGACGCGCGCTCGGGCGGGCCTGATCTTCAAGATAGCGACGATCACGGAACGCCAATCGCCAGCATCATTGGCGCAGCGCGCAACTCTGTGGGCGTGCATGGCGTGGCGCCCGAAGTCGAGCTGTTAATTTTTCGGGCCGATGATGAATCGCCTAATGAAGATATCCTGTTCGGCGCCGCAATCAGCGAAGGCGTGGACCGTTCTGCAACGATTGGCGCCGGCGTGATCAATATGTCGTTCGGATCGGATGAAGCGGGCGCGCGCAGCGACTTCGAAGGGCTGCTGAGTTTCACGAAAGCGAATGACATCGTCACCATCGTCGCCGCCGGCAACGATAGCGAGGCTGATCCTGATCCTTCCGCGCTCGGCGCGCTTGATGTCGCGGGTGATCCAGCGACAATCATTTCCGGCGCCGTAGACGGGTCCAACAATATCGCCAGCTTTTCCAATCGCGCCGGCGTTGCTGCAGATATTTATCTAAGCGCGCCGGGCATCGGCATTCGCACCACTTTTGTCGGCGCTGCGCCCGGGCAGACTCGATCGTTTTCAGGCACCAGCGCATCCACGCCCGCCATTGCCGGCGCCGCAGCGCTGGTCCGCTCGCTATGGCCTGCGCTGAGCGCAACCGAAGTGGTCGATATCTTGCTGACCACCGCGACTGATCTCGGCGCGCCGGGCACGGACCCCATTTACGGCCGCGGACTGTTGAACGTGGGCGCCGCCGTCAGCCCGATTGGCGGGGTCATGACCTCCAGCATCAGCGGCGCGAGCGTAGATCCGTCCAACCTTGGCGGTAATTTGTCGGGCGTCTATGGCGCAGAGCTTTCCAGTCTTGGAGAGATCGTGGTTCTCGATTCTTATGATCGTAATTTCCGGCTTTCGCTTGGTGAAGCCGTGACCCAAAGCGCGCCGGCGTCCCTCGACCTTGAGCGCCGATATAGCCCATTTGACAGCCATCGCTTTGCATCCCTGCCACTCAACGGCAACCTGGCGATGCGCATGCGGCTGACATCGCGGGATCAATCCTCTGCCTCACTTATCAACAACCAGATGACATTTGACGCCGGATTCGACCGAAGCGCGGAATTTGCTGACCACACGCTGGGTCTGGCGATGATGGGCGCAATCGGCGACACGGCCTTCGCCGCCGCACAGGGCTTCACCCCTGGTGCGATTGACCGGCTGGCGCTCAGCTCACGCAATACGCCTTTCTTAAGTGACGGCGCATTTGCGGACGCGTTTCTACCGCAAGGCGTCAATGCGCTTTCTGCGATTTCCGCCTTTCCCCTTTCTTCGAAAGTCACGATGGACGTCCTATTATCGCGCGGCCAGAGTATTGACGAGATCGATCCAAGCCTTGATCCCTTCTTTAACAGCGACGCCAGCGCTGCGGATCAAACAAACATTTTCGTCCTGCGAAGCGGTTTGACCTTTGATCTCGGCGAAGGGCTTCTCCGCTTCGAGCAAGGCATGCGCCGCGAGACAGGCGGCGTCTTCAATGCACGCTTTGATGAAAACGCCAGCGCCTCGACCGCTTACGCAGCGATTGAGGGCGTCTGGTCGCCGTCTTCCCTTTGGCAGGTGCAGGGGCGGATTGCCGCCGGCCTCACCCGAACCTCAGAGACCTTCGGCTTCGATGATCTCGCCGCCGGAACGCCGCAGCTGACCACCACGCAGTTTTCCGTGGCGCTGCGCCGACAAAAACTTTTCGGAAAAAGCGACGCATTGTGGCTCGGCGTCAGCCAGCCACTCCAAATTGAGGCCGGCGCGCTTGAGCTGACGCTTCCAACCGGTTTTGATCCGTTTACCGAAGAATTCACTTACACGGCGACGTCAGCGTCGCTCGCCGCCAATGGCCGCCGACTGGATTACGAAGCCGGCTATCGGCTGTTCTCAGACCGACTCGGCGCCGTCGACGTCAATCTTATTCATCAGACTTTTGGCGGCTACGATTTGCCGGCGCAAACAACGGCGCTGGTTCGCGGCCAATTCAACTTTTAGCCGCACGGCCTGCTCAGCCTGGTTATTCGGCCGGCTCTTTGCGCCGCTCCATCATCTTGTCGAAATTCGACCAGACCCCTTCGTCGCCATGCCATTCGCCTTTTGTGGCCGCCTTGGAGTATTCCGTCGCGCGCGCCTCAAAGAAGTTGGCGTGCTCAACACCGTTGAGGATTTCCGTCAGCCAGGGCAGTGGGTGTTTCTCAACGCCGTAAAGCTTCGGCAACTCAAGCTGCCCCAGCCGCCAGTCGGCGATATACCGGATATATTGTTTGATATCCTCAGCCGTCATGCCCTGCACCGGCCCCATTTCAAAGGCCAGATCAATGAACTTGTCTTCCAGCCCGACAACGGTGCGGCAGCATTCGACAATGTCGTCGGCAACCGCTTTCGTCACGCAGCCGGTTTCCTTAGCGAAAGCATGGTACATCTTAATCATGCCTTCGCAGTGAAGCGACTCGTCGCGTATTGACCAAGTGACGATCTGGCCCATGCCCTTCATTTTGTTGAACCGGGGAAAGTTCATCAGCATCGCAAAAGACGCGAACAGCTGCAGCCCTTCAGTAAAGGCCCCAAACATTGCAAGCGTGCGTGCGATATCCTCATGGCTGTCAACACCGAACTCCTGCATAAAGTCGTGCTTGTCGCGCATCGCTTCATATTCAAGAAACGCCGAAAATTCCGAATCCGGCATCCCGATCGTCTCAAGTAGCAGCGCATAAGCGGCCACATGGATGGTTTCCATATTTGAAAACGCCGACAGCATCATCTTGACTTCAGTCGGTTTGAAGACGCGGGCGTAGCGTTCCATGTAGTTGTCGTTCACCTCGATATCGGACTGGGTGAAAAATCGGAAAATCTGGGTCAACAGATTGCGCTCGGAATCATCGAGCTTATTCGCCCAGTCCTTGCAGTCTTCGCCCAGCGGCACCTCTTCCGGCATCCAGTGGACCTGCTGCTGGCGCTTCCAGAATTCATAAGCCCAGGGATACCGAAACGGCTTGTAGGCGAAGGACGGGGTCATCAGCCCAGGCAGAGAGGGGTTCGTTTCGGCAGCGTCGAGCATCACAAAAATCCTACATATGGTGGTTAAGCGGTGAATACCGCGATCAACACCGCATATCTTGTGCCTTAATTCGCGCAAGACTCAAGATGCTGGGGAATAAGATCTTCCCTCTCCCCACAGAGACTGTGGGGTTTGTGGGGACGGAGCGGGGAAAAATACGCGCATTGCGTGGGAGCGCTTGCAGCCAGACCCGGTTTGCGGTTGATGACCGCATGGCGAAAGAGGACCCGATGGACGTCTATTCCCTTGATATTCCGGATGTGAAGATCATCACACCACGCCAGTTCCGCGATGACCGGGGGTTTTTCTCGGAAACCTACAACGCCCGCGCCTTCAAGGCCGCCGGGGTGGCGGCGGATTTTGTGCAGGACAACCATTCCTATTCTGCGAAGACAGGAACGGTACGCGGTCTGCACTACCAGGCGCCGCCACACGCCCAATCGAAACTGGTGCGCGTCCTGCGCGGGGCAATCATTGATGTCGCGGTCGACGCCCGCAAGGCGTCGCCAACATTCGGCAAATGGGTGAAAGCGAAACTGTCCGCCGAAAACGGCAAACAGATTTTTGTTCCAAAGGGGTTTTTGCACGGCTTTGTCACGCTCGAACCCGACACCGAAGTCGCTTACAAGGTTGACGCTTTTTATGATGGCGCCAGCGACGGGTCCGTGCAGTGGAACGACCCAGGCTTGGGTATTGATTGGGAAATCGACGCAGAAAACGCATCACTGTCGCAAAAGGACGCAGACGCTCCCGCCTGGCGGGATTTTACGTCTCCCTTTTAATTGGCGGCACTTCCCGTCTTTTATCAGACTTTTTCTTTAACCTCACGCCACACAAGAGCGACACCTTCGACAAAGGCCAAAATCGCGCTGTCCGGAAGACGGTCATTCATTTCGTTCCACGACAGCGCATCCTCCGGCGAGGAAAAGCCGTCTCGCCAAACTGTCTTCAACGCTTCGACTGTCTCACGAATAGCGCGATCGCGCGGCAGGCTTTCCACCCGTTCAGCCAGCCCGCCAATAAAAGCGATATCGGCGTATTCCGCTTCTTCACGCGCCCAATCCGATCCATGAGAGCGCCAAAACTCCTCGAGCGCAGGGCTTTCCGAGAGTTTTGAGACCCGCAAACGTTGCAGCAACTGGTTCACTTTCGCCCTCACCTTTCGAATGCCTCGAATTAGCATGATTGACGCCCTACTCGCCCCAAAGGCGGAGCGCGGTTCAATGGTCTCATGGCGTATCAGGACGCCAACAATAGCGGCGCTTTTCCTAACCAACCTCGTTGACGATGTCGAGCCAGATCGTCTACTGGCTGACCGGTTGTCCCGCGCCCCTAATAATGAGCGGTTGATTTCGCGAAACTGGGAAATCCATAATGACCGAGGATGAACTGAACGACCTCAAGCAATCCGTCTTCGCGGCATATGAAGGCCAAGGTTTTTCCCAAGAACTGGTCGGCGAATGGGCGATTAGTGAAAATGACGTAGCAGATTTTCTTGAAGCCGCGGGGACGGCAGCCCCAAAACGCGTTCTGGAGGTTGGCACCTATGTCGGCGTCTCGACGATGATGCTAGCGCTCCACTGTCCAAACGCGGAAATTTTCACTGTTGATCCGGACTTTCCCCTCGCCAAGGAGATGCTTGCTGTTGGGTCGAAAAGCGAGATCGGAACTGGCGCGGCCACGCATCATTCCATAGCGAGGGCGGCAGCGGAGAGTTTGGGCGTTCTTGACCGTATTCACTTCTTTAAAGGCGGGTTTTCTGTCGGCGACACTTTTGCGTCTTCGCTGGGCGATGCAGAGGCGAGAGTCGATGTTGTTGGGCCCGGACTTTGTAAAGAGCATGGACCATTTGATTTCGCCTTTATCGACGGCCTCCACACAAGCGACGCCGTGTTGAAAGATATCGAGCTTTGCGCCGCTAACATGATGCCAGGCGCGCCGATTGTTCTTCATGACTGCATTGGTTTCTGGGGCGCAAGCGTCAGGCGCGGTGTTTTTGAATTTCTCTGCCGGAATCCTGAATTCACATTTTTCCACCCGCCTTACAAGGATGTCTACAGATCGATTGGTGTTATTAAAGAGCAAAATAACGTCGAAATTGATTCGCGCGCGCCTGAAACGCCGTCACTGGCGCTCAAGTCAATCATCGATTCGGTCAGCGACAGAGTATTTGGGCGCAAAGACTATGCCGAACTCGTAATCGAAAACCCGTTCACAAACGCTTCGCAACAGACATTGGACAGTCTGGATTCGGCCAATATCATCGCTATTGAAGCTGCAGACTTTCTGAATGACGATGAATTACAGACGTTCTTCAAAGCTATTTCCGAATCAAACGGCGTCGCACTGCTAGGTGCAACGCCGCTAGGCGAACAAAGCGTTGCTGGACCACAGAGTCGGCCGCTAGCGCGCTTAATGGAGATAGCTGAGAACGCAGGTGCAACCCTCTTCGCCGCCGCCGAGGCGGTTTCCCAGTAAGACCGCAATTCTGAAACTTCGTGGT
>JBCBSY010000049.1:0-8606 GCA_039818925.1 Pseudomonadota bacterium
TCCGCGCCTTGCGTCAGACTGGCCAGATCGAAACCGTAATCTCTATTTCCTATGTGGTCTTCCTCGGGATTATTGGCGGGTTGATGCTATGGGAAAGCCTGCGCACCCTTCTTCGTTCGCCAGAAGACAAAAAACGCCGCGCCCGAAAACGCCGCAGCCCGGCCTGGATGGCGTCGCTTCCCTTCGCTATGCGGTTTCGCGCCTCCGGCCTTTACATCAGTCCGATCCCGCCAGTGGTGCTGGGCTTTTTTGTCGGCATTCTGGCGGCGATCATGGGGGTCGGCGGTGGCTTTATCATGGTCCCGGCGATGCTCTATATCCTCAATATGCCCACCAATGTAGTGGTCGGAACATCGCTGTTTCAGATTATTTTCGTCACCGCCATCACCACCGTTCTTCATGCGGCAGCGAACCAGACTGTCGACATCGCGCTTGCTTTATTGCTGCTGACCGGCGGCGTCGTCGGCGCCCAGCTTGGCGTTCGCGCGGGCGTGAAACTCAAAGCGGAACAGCTTCGCGCGTTGCTGGCGTTGATTGTCCTCGCGGTATGCGCGCGGCTTTTGATCGAACTGGCGCTGCCGCCATCGTCGCTGTTTATCCTGGAGGGCGTGCGATGAAACTTCTCATTTGCGCGCTGTTGACGTCCTGGCTCGCAGCAGCCACGCCGCTTCTTGCGGCGGACATTGAAATCGCGCTGACCGACGACCGGGTCGACGTGGACACAGGCTTTGCCGGCGCAAGGCTGACCCTCTTCGGCGCCGTCACCGGCGTTGACAATCCGAGCCAGCTCGATATGGCCGCGGTCATTCGCGGACCCCAGGCGCGCTTCAATATCCGTCAGATGGAAAAGCGGAATCTCATCTGGACGCCGGGCCCGGCCCACATCATCGAAGACGCGCCCGGGCTTTATCTCACCTACGCCACCAGACCCGTTAAGGACATGGTTCCCTTACCGCTGCAGGCGGACTATCGTCTCGATGCTGAGTATCTCGATATTACGCTTCAATCCCATGCTGAAGCCCATGTGGACGATGCTTCGCTTTTCCGCCGCGCTTTTTTAAGCGAAGCCGAGGAACTCGGGCTTTACCAGTCGCAAGTGGGCGGCATTGAATTCAAGAAGGATGCGCTCTTCACGATCACGGCCCGGCTTCCGGCCAACACGCCGGTTGGGGATTATGAAGTGTCAGTTTACCTGTTTCAGGATGGCGTGCTCGTCGGGTCCGATACGACAGCACTCGCCGTCAATCGCGCGGGGCTGGAGCGCCGAATTTACGACTTCGCACACAACCGTCCGGTGTCTTATGGTTTCTTCTGCGTCGCCCTGTCGCTTTTTGCAGGCTGGATTGCGAGCCTTGCATTTCGCAAAACGTAATTTGCGTCTAAGGTGACTTCGTAGCGTTTCGGGGCTTCGGCATGGCGGCAAGCAAGCAACAAGTGGAAATGACGCGGCTGGGGCTTTATGGCCTGGCGCCGTTTGTGATTTGCGCCGCAGGCATCTGGCTAGCCCCGTGGCTGCTGCCGCAATATGTCGGGCTCGATTTTCATCAGATTGCGCTGGCTTATGGGGCGATCATTGTCGCTTATCTTGCCGGCGGCGGCGCAGGCGCCTCGCTCAGCCCGGCGCAAAAACTACGCGAGTCGTTCGTTCCAGGACAGCTGATCACCCTTGCGGCGTTTGCGGCGATCATCCCGAACGGAACCTTCTTTTTATCGCTCGACGCAGCCTGGCGCCATGTCGTTATCCTGGTGCTGCTGGTTTATTTGTTGATGCGCGATCTCAATGCGACCCGGGCTGGTCTCTTTCCAAAATGGTATGGCGCGCTTCGCACGCGTCTTACCTTTTGGGCCGGGCTTTCCATTGTGCTGATCATCAGCCGTCTTTTGCTCTGGGGTCATTATTAACCCCGGATGGACCCAGCAACGCTTGATCAACTGACCATCGCGCTGTCTCCATCTGCGCAAGCCATGCTGTCGGCGGCGATCGTCATCATGATCTTCGCCGTCGCGCTTGGCCTGAGAACTGAACACTTCCGGTTCCTGCGCACGGACCCCAAACTTTTTTGGGGCGGTCTTGCAGCGCAGATGATTGGCCTGCCGGCCATGACGCTGCTGCTGGCGCTGATCCTTTCGCCGCCGCCATCGGTTGCGCTTGGCATGATCGTGGTGGCGGCGTGCCCCGGCGGCAACGTCTCCAACTTCATGACCTGGAGCGCGCGCGGCGACACCGCCTATTCGGTTTCTCTGACAGCGGGATCAAGCGTGATCGCCGCCCTGTGGACGCCTGCAGCGATACTGCTCTGGTCAGGGCTCTATGCGCCAACCGCAGACCTGCTCGACACCATCGCCTTTAACCGCACCGCTTTCGTCATGCAGACGACGCTGATGCTGGCCGCGCCGCTGGCGCTCGGCATGTTAGGGGCGAAATTCTATCCGGCGGCGGCGGAAAAGGCGCGCAAGATTCTGGCGTTGTTCGGCGCCGGCATGATCGCCGTGGTGATCCTTGACGGCGCCGTCAGGCTGATCCCGGCCCTTCTGCCGGCCTGGGCGCTGATCCTGGTTCCGGTGGTTCTTCATAATGGCGCGGCCTTTGCGCTTGGCGCCGGCGCCGGACGGCTCCTTGGCGCGAACCCGGCGCGGCGGCGATCGCTAACGTTTGAGGTTGGCATCCAGAATGCCGGGCTCGCCATCGTTCTCCTGCTCGCACAATTACAGGGACTGGGCGGCGCGGCGGCGATCGCCGCTGTATGGGGCGTTTGGCACTTCATTTCCGGCGGCGTTATGATTGCGCTGTTCCGATGGATAGATACGCAAAAGGGGACTGTTTCATGAGCTTCGATGTGAAAATCACCGGCGGACTTGTCTATGACGGTGATGGCGGCGCGCCGATGCGCGCTGATATCGGCGTCAAGGACGGACGCATTGCAGAAATCGGCGACTGCGCGGCGCCGGCCGATAAAAAGATCGCGGCCGACGGCGCCATCGTCACGCCGGGCTTTATCGACCTTCACACTCATTATGACGGTCAGATTTCCTGGGACGAAGAATTGAAACCCTCCGTCAATCACGGGGTCACGACGATTTTGATGGGCAATTGCGGCGTCGGCTTCGCGCCCGTCAAACCGCAGGATCACGACCGGCTTATCCGCCTGATGGAGGGCGTGGAGGATATTCCGGGCACGGCGCTGCATGAAGGGCTCTCCTGGAACTGGGAAAGCTTCCCCGACTATATGAACGCGATCGACGCTATGCCGCACACCATCGATTTCGGGGTGATGATCGGCCATGATCCGGTGCGCGTCTATGCAATGGGCGAACGGGCAAGCGCCTTTGAACAGGCCAGCGACGACGATATCGCCAAAATGCGCGCAATTGTCCACGAGGCGATGGAGGCTGGCGCGGCAGGCTTTTCCATCGGCCGCACGGATGTTCACCGCACCGCCGACGGCGACTGGACGCCGAGCGCGGAGGCCAGCGAAAAAGAACTGACGGCGCTGGCCGGCGCCCTGGCCGATCTCGATCATGGCGTGTTGCAGATCGTCAATGACTTTAATCTCGAACGCGAGGGCGATCAGTTCGCGGAAGAGTTTTCGATTGTCGAAGCGTTTGTGCGCGCCGGCGGCAAACCCGCCTCGATCTCCCTCATGCAGCGAGACATGGCGCCCGATGACTGGCGGCGCATTCTTGACGAGACGGAACGCCTCGACAAAAGCGGCGTCGATTTCAACGTGCAGGTGGCGCCGCGCGCTATCGGCGTTTTTCAGGGCCTGCAATGCACTTTCCACCCGATGATGGCGCAGCCGAGCTATATTGCGATCAAAGACAAACCGTTGGCGGAACGCGTCGCGATCATGCGCGACCCGGATTTTAAGAGGAAATGCCTTGGCGAAACACCAGTGAAACTCGCTGGCGAAGGCTCCTCGGTGCCGCCCATCGCCGACACCATGATCGCCGCGCTGGAGCTTGTCGCGAACAAGTTTTTCCGCCTCGGTGAAAACCCGGATTATGAACAATCGGCGGAGCAATCCCTTGGCGCCGAAGCGCGCCGAGACGGCGTCAGCGCGAAGGAAAAGCTTTATGACACATTGCTGGAAATGGACGGACGCCAACTGATCTATTTTCCGATCTATAACTACACCGAGTTCAATTACGACAATGTGCACAAGATGCTGACCCACCCGAAAGCGCTGCCTGGCCTCTCCGATGGCGGCGCCCATGTGGGCACGATCTGCGACGCAAGTTTTCCGACCTATCTATTGACGCATTGGTGCCGCGACCGGGACCGCGACCGGATCGACCTTTCCCGCGCCATTCAGATGCTCACCGCCAACGGCGCCGCTTATTTAGGCCTGAAAGACCGCGGCCGATTGAAGGTGGGATTGCGCGCTGACATCAATGTGATTGATCACGACAAGCTGTCGCTCGGCGCGCCGCGCATGATTCAGGATTTGCCTGCGGGCGGTCAGCGCCTGTTGCAACCGGTCACCGGCTATCGCGCGACTTTCGTTAACGGCGAACAGGTGATCGCCAATGACCAGGTGACAGACGCGCGTCCGGGGCGGCTGGTGAGGTTTGGGTGATCCGGGCCCTTCTATTAATCAGTTTTCTTATTGCGGCTCTCATCGGAACAACAGGTTGGTATTTTTACGCCAATCAAGACGTTCTCGATCTGATTGAGGGAAAGTGGGAATTAGATCCCGAGATGGGTGACGCTAGAGGGTCTTTTGTCTGCGAAGACGCGCCGCAAATAATCGAAATTGATAAAAAAAATCTTCGAATTACATCCACACGAGGGAATAAATCAAAGGTAGGCAATATTATTGTGACGTATGAAGACAGCTTCTGGGTGAAATACGACAACGAACAAGTTATTGAAGACAATGGCTTTCCCGTAGCCTGGTTGTTTATACTTGTTGACCGAAATACGCTTGCTCAAATCCGCACCGATTGGTTAGATGAAGACAACAATCTCCTCAGAAACATACCTAAACGCGTAAGGTGCAATTAAACACGTACTTCAACACTATCCACCACCAACAACCTATTCTAAATTAGCGCGGCTTATATGCCTCGCAAGGTGGTCACACCCGCTCACATCACCGCCAGATTTCCCGTGAGGTGATTGCGCGCGGCGGCGCCTTTCTTCATCAGGACATTATCAGATGAAAAAAGGACCAGACCCATGAAACGCTTCGCCCTGAGCTTCGTGCTCGCCCCCGCCCTGATCGCGGCGCCCCTCGCCGCTTTCGCCCAAGCCGTCCCAAGCGTCACGGAGATTTCCGCGCAATCAATCGAGCGCAGCGTGCGCGACGACGCAGCCGCAGCCCTCGCCGCGCTCGATACGGGCGATTACGCGCAGGCGACGACTCACTTGCGCGCCGCCAGTCTCGGCGCCAGCCGCCTTTCCGTTCAAAAAGTCGCTGAACGCATCACCCTGGAAACACCCTCATTTAACACCGACGCATCGCAATTTACGCTCGCGCGCTCATCTACCGTTCAATTTGAAAATTTCCTGCGCAATGGCGACAGCTATGAACGTATTTTCAAGAACCAGAACGGCAAAGTCGTTACCGTGCGGGTCTTTGGCGAAGAAGATGATCTGAAAGACTTCATGTTCATCAAGGACGATCCGGCCATGCGGACCAAGGGCGGGATTGAACTTGCCGAGATGGCCGGCGAAACAGCGCTGAAGAAACGTGGAACCGACGGCTCACTCTCCGTCATCATGATGTCTGAAGACGACCATGCCCTGATCGAAGTCGTCGGCGATGACGAAGCAACCGTCATGGCGTTTATCGACGACCTTGAAAACGCCAGCCAATAATCATGACAAGCGGAAGGTGACGTTCTAGACTAAGAGTCATGAACTTCACCTTCGACACCGTTCCCAACATTATTTTTGAAACCGGCGCAGCGGCGCGGCTTGGCGACATCATAAAGCCGCGGATGTCGCGGCCCTTTGTGGTCACGGACAGGGGCGTTGTTGGCGCTGGACTGATAGACTGGACACTGAAGAGCCTTCAACAGGCAGGGCTCGACCATGCGCTGTTCGAGGGCGTCCAAGCCGATCCGCCGGCGCGCACAGTGAAAGCCGCGGTAGAGGCGGCCCGCGCGCACCGGGCCGACGGCGTCATCGGCTTTGGCGGCGGCTCCTCCATGGATACGGCGAAAATCATTGCGGTGCTGATGAATTCTAATCAGACGCTGGAAGATATTTACGGTCAGGACAACGTAAAAGCTCCCCGCGCACCCCTGGTCCTTCTGCCGACCACAGCCGGCACGGGATCGGAGGTCACCAACATTTCCGTCATCACAACAGAAGACGATCAGAAAATGGGCGTACTGGCGCCGCAGCTTTACGCCGATCTTGCCGTTCTCGACCCGTCCCTGACGCTTTCCATGCCGCGTCATGTGACTGCCGCCACCGGCATCGACGCAATGGTTCATGCGATTGAAGCCTACACAACGAAGTTGAAGAAGAACCCTGTTTCCGATGCACTGGCGAAGGAAGCCCTGCGGCTTCTGTCCGCCAATATTCAGCGCGCCTGTGAAGCGCCGGATGATGTGGAGGCGCGCGGCGCCATGCTGCTGGGCGCCATGCTCGCCGGACAGGCCTTCGCCAATGCCCCTTGCGCCGCAGTGCACGCCATGGCCTATCCGCTGGGCGTTCATTTTCATGTGCCGCACGGGCTCGCCAATGCGCTGATGCTGGCGCCAGTGCTGCGGCACAATATTCCCGCCGCGGCGCCGCTCTATGCAGAGCTTGGCGATGTGATCGGCGCTGATGGGACGGGCGACTTTACAATGCGAGCGGAAAGTTTCGTCGCAAAGATGGGCGAGATCTGCGTAGCGACAGGCGTCAAAAGCCGTCTGTCAGAGGTTGGCGTGTCGCATAATGTTTTGCCAAAGCTCGCCGAAGACGCCGCCAAGATCGAACGGCTGATGAAGAACAACCCGCGCGAGGTCACCTATGACGATGCGCTGAGGCTCTACACAGAAGTTCTCTGATCCAAGGGCAGGGCGTCTTAGAATTTTGCATAAATCGACAGCTCGTCGAGCACCCGGTCCTGATCCGCGTCATCGCGATGGCGAATGGATTTCAGAAATGAAATGTAATCAGGCGGCAGGCCATGTTCCTCGGCCCCTCTGACTACATGCGCCTTGTACCAGCAGAGCGGCGCCAACGCGGGGTCAATATGCGTTGCGTAATAGGTGAAAGCCGTGCGGCATTCACCGTTTACATTGCGGACGGCGACGGACTTCTTTTCATAACCGTAACCAACGCCTTCCACCTCGTCGAGCGCGCTGATCTCAGCACGGTTCAGGTGAAAAACCACACCATAGAGAAAATCACGCTCATCATGCGTTTCAAATGCGTCGCATTTCCCGGACCCGTCCTTTTCGCTCTTTTTGTGAAATTTCAGAACATGGCCGCGCAAGCTGGCGACGGCGATTGGCGTGGCCGACGGAACGCGCCGCTGCAGCCGGCGACTGGACATGTTGGAGCCGTAAGAGAAATAGAGCATAAGAACTTTCGTCTCTTTCGCTTCACACGCGAGCGCGCCAAATTTCGGACACCGCCATGCCCGCCCAAAGCCAACGCAACGACTACAAACATTTTCTGCCGCTGCAAACACGCTGGGCGGATAATGATATTTACGGCCACATCAACAATGTTGTCTATTACGGCCTTTTCGACACCATCGTGAATGAGTACCTGATTGGCGCCGGCGCGCTGGATATTCATGACGGCGAGGTGATCGGCCTGGTGGTAGAGACCGGCTGCAAATATTTCGCGCCGCTTGCCTTTCCGCAAAAACTCGAGGGCGCCTTGCGCGTCGCCCATATCGGCAATTCATCGGCTCGCTATGAGCTTGCGATCTTCAGGCAAGGCGATGACATGCCCGCTGCCGAAGGTCATTTCGTTCATGTCTATGTTGACCGCGAAACGCGGCGCCCGGCGCCCTTGCCGGACGAATTCCGAAAGGAGCTGGAAAAAATCAGGGCGTAGGCAAGCTTCTCACGCCGCTCCGATCGTCGTCCGGTACAACAGCCGCGCATGGCCGTCAAATCCGCTGGTAGCGCGATGCAGCACAGAGCGGTTGTCCCACATCACCAGCATGTTTTCGGACCATTTGTGTCTATACTGAAAGTCTTCTCGTGTTTGCCATTCATAAAGCTCGGCAAGCAAAGCCATCCCCTCTTCCGGCGCTGTGTCGACAAAGCCGGTGATATAACCAACGCAACCGAAAATTCGCTCGCGCCCGGTTTCCGGATGCCAACTGATAATCGGATGTCGATACTCTGCCGTCAGCGCCTCATCGGAAGCGCGAATGTCCATCGACCGGGACTTTCGATCTTCGTCTCCGTATACGCCGGTCCGGGCATAAGGGATGCGCGCAGAATGAATTGCAATTTTTCCTGCGAGCTTTGTGCGCAAGGCGTCCGGCATGCGCTCCAGCGCCAAGTGCTGATCAGCGAACCACGTATCGCCGCCAACAGGCGGGATGGTGATTCCATAAAGACAGGTTCCCGCTGGCGGCGTTTCTTGAAAGCTCCAGTCGGTGTGCCAGCTTTCAGCAAAAATCGGCGACGTTTCTTCAGCGGCG
>JBCBSY010000050.1:0-8505 GCA_039818925.1 Pseudomonadota bacterium
AAAGCTGTCCGTGACGCGGATCGAATTGTTGGCGTTCTGACCTGAAACTGTGCGGTAGCCTTCAGAATCCCAATCAAGATCGTAAGCGTCAACTTCAATATGGCGGTAGCCTTGCCGCGCGAAATCAATCACCCGCCGGATCGAGGCGTCCGGCACGAAAGCCTTTTTTGCATCCCGAACCGCGGCCTTTAACGCAGAGTTTTCTTTTGGATCGAAGCGTGTGTCTTTTTCCGCGCCCGCCCAGCATGCTTCGAGTACAAGTGGCAAGTGTTTGGCGAGCGCGCGTGAACCGGCCACAAGCGCGGCGACTTTTTCTTCCTCGCGGGTTTTCCAGGAAACGAAATCTTCGATGTCCGGATGGTCGGCGTCGACGACCACCATTTTCGCTGCACGCCGGGTGGTTCCACCGGACTTCACTGCGCCGGCGGCGGCGTCGCCGACTTTGAGAAAGCTCAAGAGCCCCGAACTCCTGCCGCCGCTGGAAAGCGGTTCATCCGCACCCCGAATGTTGGAGAAGTTGGTGCCCGATCCGGAACCATATTTGAATAGAAGCGCCTCGCGCTTCCACAAATCCATCACCCCGCCATCGCCGGTGAGGCTGTCATTTACGGACTGGATGAAACAGGCGTGCGGTTGCGGGCGTTCATAGGCGCTGTCCGATTCGGTTAACGCGCCGCTTGCGTGATCGACGAAGAAATGTCCCTGACCTGCAGCATCGACGCCATAAGCCCAATGCAGTCCGGTATTGAACCATTGCGGGCTGTTGGGCGCGGCAATCTGCGCCGCCAGCATGGCGCGCATCTCGTCCATATAGGCAAGGGCGGCGGTCTCGTCGTCAAAATAGCCGCCCTTCCAGCCCCAATAGGTCCAGGCGCCCGCCATCCGGTCGAAAACCTGACGCGCAGAGGTTTCCGGCCCATAGCGCTCTTCCGCCGGCAATTTCGCCAGCGCCGCAATATCCGGCATGGACCGTTGCAGGGACGCCGGAACGCCTTTTTCCCGCACTTTTTTCAGTGCTGCCGGCACGCCAGCCTTGCGCAGATATTTCTGCGCGAGGATATCGACGGCGGTCTGGCTCCAGTCCTTGGGGACCTCGACATCTCGCATCTCGAAGATCGTTTCGCCGGAAATGCTGCGAATTTCCGAATCAGCACGGCGGAACACCACGCCCCCGTAAGGGGCGCCGCTTTCACTGGAAAAGCAGCGGTCTATGCGCATTCAAGTCTTCCCAAGGGCTGCCTATCATGGCCAAAGCAGCCATTCGCACCAAATATAGGGCTCCGGGCCTCGTGGCTCCACCCGTTTTCTCCGTATTTCAAGGGAAAATCCGCCCAGACGCCCGGGCCGATCCGTCTCTTGCCGCGCCCTGCAACGGGCGCCATATTCGCGCCGCGTATTGGGGTTAGTTCAAACCCGCGAGTTTTGGGAATTCCGCATGTTGTCTCAGCTTTTCACCTGGTGGAATTCGACCACCTTCGGCACCTCTTTCACCTTGTGGCGCAAGCGCGCGCGGCTTGTCGGCGCCGACGAGCAGGGCAACCGCTATTATGAGGAGAAGGAAGCCAGCATGCCGGGTCGCGGCGATCAACGCCGACGCTGGGTTGTGTATCACGGCGTCGCTGAAGCGTCGCGCGTGCCCGCTGACTGGCATGGCTGGCTGCACCACACCTTCGAGGAAGCGCCGACCGAGGCGCCCTTGACGCGCCGCGCCTTTGAGAAGGATCATCTGCCGAACATGACCGGGACGCCGCTTGCCTATCATCCCAAAGGCAGTTTGTCCCGGTCCGGGGGTCCGGCGGACGTCAATGACGATTATGAAGCCTGGACGCCGGAAAACGCCTGAGGGCCGGGGAGGGACGTTTTATGAGCCGCGCCGGATTTTTTGAAACCATCATTGGCGTCTTCGTCATCGCAGTGGCGGCCGCTTTTCTTGCCTATGCTTATGGCGCGAGCGGCAAGGGCATTGGCCGCGACCAGTATCGCCTGGAAGCGGTGTTCGGACGCGTTGATGGCGTCACCATCGGATCAGAAGTCCGGATCGCAGGCGTCAAAGTCGGATCGGTATCCGCGAATACACTCGATTTGCGCACTTACGAAGCCAATATAGAATTGGCGATTGACGGCGGCGTCGGCATTCCCGAGGATTCAATCGCTAAAGTCGTCTCCGATGGTCTGCTGGGCGGCGCGCATATTTCAATTGAACCGGGGGCGGCGGAAGAAATGCTGCGTGAGGGTGAAAAGATCACCATCACGCAGGGCTCCGTAGATCTGCTTGGACTTGCGGTGCAGGCTTTCACCAGCCAAGGCTCTTCGAATAGCGGGTCTGCCGATACACCGCCGCCTGATCCGTTGGGAGACTTTTAATGCGTTGCGTATCTCTCTTCCTGGCGGCGATTTGCACCGCCGCCGTTCCAGCCGCAGCCCAGGAAACTACCGACTCGGGCCCGATTGATGAGTTGAGCGAGCTAGAACGCTTGTCGCGCAGCGCGGACGACCCGTTCGCGGGTGTGATTGAGGAGGTGGGGCGCGAGCCCGTATCCGTAACGCTGCGGGCCTTGAACAAAATCACCGCACGCTACACCGATCTCGAAATTGAAATGCATCAAATTGCACGGTTCGGGGCCTTGGAGATCCAGCCGCGCACTTGTGACAAACGCCCGCCTGAAGAGTTTCCTGAAACAACTGCATTTTTGGAAGTCTTCGATCTCGAATTCGATAATCGTCAAAGCAATCTAAAAATCCAGAGTGTGGAAATTATTGAAGATGAGATTGCAGTTCAGGAATTTGACGTTCTGCCGGCCGAGCCGGTTGGCGAGGCGCCGGTCTATGATGCCCCACCGGTTAAGGCGCCCGCGCCGATTGTTCTGGAAGGTCCGCAAGCAGAAGGCGTCAATATTTTTCGCGGCTGGATGTTCGCGTCCAGCCCGGCGCTGAACGCGCTGGAACACCCGGTCTATGATGTTTGGGTGATTGACTGCACTACACGTCCGACGTCGAGTTGACGGGGCGCTGCGTCAAAATCCGCTTTTGATATTCTCGCGCGCGCAAGCATCTGTTGATAGTCGGCATCCGGTACGCCGATGAGACCGAATTGCATTAGATGCTCATTAAAGAATTGCGCATCAATAAATTGAAAGCCACCCAGCTTCAGCCGTGCAATCAGGTGGACCAGCGCAACTTTGCTGGCGTTGGTCTCTCGCGAAAACATGCTTTCCCCGCAAAACGCAGCGCCAAGGACAACGCCGTAAAGGCCGCCGACGAGTTTTCCGTCTCGCCAACATTCGATGGAATGTGCGCGGCCTTCATAGTGAAGCTCCGTATACGTTTCTATGATTGCGTCGTTTATCCATGTATCGGGCCGAGCCTTTGTCGCTTCTGCGCACGCCGCGATGACGTCCGCAAAAGCAGTGTCGATTCTGATTTCAAAGGGTTCAGTCTTGAGAAGCCGGACGAGTTTCTTTGGGATATGCGCGGCGTCCAGCGGGATAACGCCGCGTTCGTCCGGCAGCACCCAAACGACGGATGCATCGTCGCGCGATCGCGCCATAGGAAAATAGCCGAGCGAGTAGGCCCTTAACAGGTCCTCCGTCGAGATCGCATTCGCCGAATCGCGGGGCATGAGCCAATTATGGCCCCCAAGGCCCTTTTGGTTCAACGGAAATCGACGCCGCGATCGATCCACAATCGCTTCTATTCTTCACGTTCCAGCCACTGTTCCAGCCAGTGGATGTGGTAATCGCCTTTCTGGAAATCTGGGTCGTCCATCAGGTCCACAAATAACGGTACCGTGGTTTCCACCCCAACAAAAACCATTTCTGACAATGCCCGGCGTAGCCGCGCGATGCAGTGCGCGCGATCATCGCCATAAACAATGAGTTTGCCGATCATCGAGTCGTAATAGGGCGGGATGCGATATCCGGTGTAAACGGCGCTGTCGAACCGGACGCCCGGCCCGCCTGCAGCATGGAATTGCTCTATTTCGCCGGGTGATGGCCGGAACGTGCGCGGGTTTTCGGCATTGACCCGGCATTCAATCGCGTGGCCTTTATATTTGATGTCCTTTTGATCGACGCTTAGCTTGTGACCGGCCGCAACCATGATCTGCTCACGCACCAGATCGACGCCGGTGACTTCTTCCGTGATGGGATGTTCAACCTGAAGGCGCGTGTTCATCTCAATGAAATAGAACTCGCCATTTTCATAAAGGAACTCAACCGTGCCTGCGCCCAGATAGCCGAGCTTTTGAATGGCGGTTCTGACCGTGTCGCCAATCCTAGCGCGCTCTTTGTTTGTCAGCGCCGGCGATAAGGCTTCTTCCAGTACTTTCTGGTGACGACGTTGCAGCGAGCAGTCGCGCTCGCCCAGTTGAACAACATTGCCGTGGCTGTCGGCGATCACCTGAAGCTCGATATGGCGGGGCAGCTCGAGATATTTTTCAAGATAAACCGCATCATCACCGAATGCGGCCTTCGATTCGGCTTTCGCGGTGGACATGGCTTCAGATAGATCGGCGGCTGTCTTCGCGACTTTCATGCCCCGTCCGCCCCCGCCCGCTGCTGCTTTCACCAGCACGGGGTAGCCGATCTTCTCCGCCTCGACACGTGCCTGTTCATAAGACTCCAACGCGCCCTCGGACCCGGGAACCAACGGAATCCCAACGCCCCCCACGGCTTCCTTGGCCGCGATCTTGTCGCCCATGACGCGAATATGCTCTGCTTTCGGGCCGATAAATGTAATGCTGTGCGCCGCGACAATTTCAGCGAAGCGCGCGTTCTCGGATAGAAACCCGTAACCCGGATGGATCGCGTCGGCGCCGGTGATCTCTGCAGCGGAGATGATGGCCGGGATATTCAGATAGCTGTCTTTTGGGGCGGGGGGGCCGATGCAAACACTCTCGTCCGCCAGCCGGACATGCATGGCGCCTTCATCCGCAGTCGAATGAATCGCCACCGTCGATATTCCTAGTTCCTTGCAAGCGCGATGAATGCGAAGCGCGATTTCGCCACGATTTGCAATCAGGACCTTGTTGAACATGATTTATCCGTCAGTCGCGCCGGACCAATCCGGCAGTGCATATTATTCTATGATCAGCAACGGCTCGTCATATTCAACGGGCTGTGCGTCAGTAACGAAAATCTTGGTGACCTTGCCGGAACGGGGCGCGGCGATAGGATTCATAGTTTTCATGGCTTCGACGATCATGATGGTCTGGCCTTCCGTCACTTGCGCGCCTTCACTTGTGAAAGGATCGGCGCCAGGTGAGGGTGAAAGATAAGCGGTGCCAACCATTGGCGATTTGACAGCGCCGGCATGACTGCTTTCCGGGGTGGTGTTGGACGCAGGCGCTGCTGACGCCGCCGCCGGAGCAGGGGCCGATGGCGCTGGGGGCGCGGCGGCGTATATAGCGGCCCCGCCGCCCTGGCGCGAGACCCGCAAGCGCACGTCGTTTTTTTCAATTTCGATTTCCGTTAATCCGGTTTCTTCCAGAATCCCGGCGAGTTCACGGATCCACGCGGAATCTCCGCCGTGGTCCTTTTGGTCTTTTTTGTCAGACATGCGATTCCCGCTTTTTATTTGCTGTCATGGCCGCCCGCCAAAGTCAGGCCTTGCGACTATCTATGAGGCTTTTAAGGGCTTCGAGCGCCAAGCGATAGCCCGTTGCGCCGAACCCCAAAATCGCCCCGTCGACGGCGGCGGCGGTGACCGATTGCCGGCGAATATCCATGCGCGCGAGGCTTTTCGAAAGATGGAGTTCAATCTTCGGAAGCGCCGCTGCCTGGAGCGCATCAAGCAGCGCAATCGAGGTATGGGTGTAGGCGCCGGGATTGATAATCAGGCCGGCGGCCTTGGCGCCTGCTTCCTGCACCCAGTCGACCAACGTCCCTTCCGTATTCGATTGGCGAAAATCCACAAAAAAGCCCAGCTCCTTGCCGCGGGCGACGGCGGCGGCTTCGATATCCGCAAGGCTCGTCCGGCCGTAGACGTCCGGCTCTCTTGTCCCCAAAAGGTTCAGATTTGGCCCGTTGAGGATGTAAATCGTCTGCGCCGCCATCGATTTTCCGTTCGTTTTCCTTGCGAGGCCCGCCGCGCCTCAATACATCTCCGCCATAACAGCCGGAACCCCGGCTCCACCCAAGTCATTGGGCGCTATGGTATAAAAGCCGGGCCCGGCGCCCGGCAATAGACGGAAGAGATTGAATTTTCATGGATATTACCGTGAATGGGGATCAAAAGCGCCTTGAAGCGCCGCTAACCGTGGAAGGGCTCCTGGCGGTGCTGGAGCTGGAGCCCCGTAAAATCGCCATTGAGCGGAATATGGAGATCGTTCCGAAGTCACTTTATGGCGAAACGCAACTCCGGGACGGCGACAAGATCGAAATCGTCCAGTTCGTGGGCGGGGGATAAAAGATGAGTGATACTTTTGAGGTGGCGGGGCGCAAATTATCCTCCCGCCTGATTATCGGCACCGGGAAATACAAAACCTATCAGGAGAATGCGGAGGCCGCGGAGGCGGCCGGGGCCGAAATGGTGACCGTGGCGGTGCGGCGGGTCAATCTCACCGACAAGGACCAGCCCATGTTGGTCGATTTTCTTGACCCGGAAAAATATATCTACCTGCCCAACACCGCTGGATGTTTCACCGCCGAGGATGCCATTCGAACCCTGCGGCTGGCGCGCGAGGCGGGAGGTTGGGAGCTGGTCAAGCTCGAAGTGCTCTCCGACCAAAAGACGCTTTATCCGGACATGGAGGAAACGCTGCGCGCGGCGAAGCTTTTGATCAAGGAAGGCTTCGATGTGATGGTCTATTGCTCGGACGATCCCGTCTATGCGCGAAAACTGGAAGAAGCCGGCTGCTGCGCGATCATGCCGCTCGGAAGCCTGATCGGCTCAGGACTGGGCGTGATGAATCCGGTGAACATCCGCCTCATCGTGGAGCAGTCATCGGTGCCCGTTATTGTTGATGCTGGTGTCGGGACAGCATCTGATGCAGCCGTGGCGATGGAGCTGGGGTGTGACGGCGTGTTGATGAACACTGCTATCGCCGAAGCTAAGGATCCGATCTTGATGGCGTCTGCGATGAAACACGCTGTCATTGCCGGCCGGGAAGCCTACCTTGCCGGGCGCATGCCGAAAAAACGCTACGCGGACCCTTCAAGCCCGCTGGCCGGGTTGATTTAGGGAAGGGCCCCTTATGCATATTCAAAACCCGAAGGCATACGCCCACTTCGCTGGATTCAATTACTTACTGATATTCGCGCTAGCGATTTATGCGAATTTCTTTGTGTTTTCAGAACTGATCGTGGCCAGCGATCCGGCGGCCACAGCTTCAAATATAGCGGAGCAGGAATTCCTTTTTCGCATCGCCACGGCTTTTATGATCCTTGTGCTGATCGCGGATATTTTTATTGCCTGGGCCTTCTTTTTGCTGTTGAGGCCGGTTAATCAGCCCTTGTCGCTTTTGATGGCGTTGTTTCGGTTATCCTACACCGTCGCGCAAATCGGAGTCGTCTTAAACCTGTCAAAAGCCTTGACGCTTGCAGGTAATGCTAGCTTAGCCCCATCGGGATTGTCCGCACACCTGTTCGCAGCGGCGCATGGCGCGGAATTCACGATTACACTGATATTGTTCGGCATTCATCTCTTGCTACTTGGGTATCTCATTGTGCGCGCGCCGTTTCTGCCGGCGGTGATTGGCGTTCTAGTGAGTGTGGCAGGTCTCGGTTACATCATCGATGGATTTGCGGCGATACTGTTCGACGGCTATGGCCCATTAGGAAGCATCGGTTTGTACATCGTCGTCTTACCGGCGCTAGCAGGCGAGGGCGCGCTGATGCTGTGGCTGTTGCTGCGCGGAATCAATCAACGGAAATGGCGTGAAATATACAGCTGACGTTTTTTCAGTGGCGCTTGGCGGTCTTGGTCGGTCGGCAGGGAAGCGGTGGTGACTGGCGTTGAATTTCGCGATGCGCGGATTGAGGATTTGAGATCAATCATCGATCTCATTTCCGATGATGATTTGGGCCGTCAAAGAGAACTGACCAAAGGCCCGCTCGCCGATGAATACCGTCAAGCCTTTGACGCGATATCAGGCGACCCGAACCAGCTCATGGTTGTTGGCGAACGGCATGGCGAGGTCATCGCTTATATGCAGATATCCTTTATCCCTGGCCTGTCCCGCAAAGGAGCGTGGCGTGGACAGCTCGAGAGTATTCGTGTGGCGTCGCATCTCCGAGGACAGGGAATCGGGACAGCGTTTCTGCGCTGTGCGATAGAGCTCTGTCGTCAACGCGATTGCCGGCTGGTTCAACTGACATCGGATCGCCGCCGCGCCAACGCTTTGCGGCTCTATGAGCAGCTTGGCTTTGTCGCAAGCCATAATGGGCTGAAGCTTGAGCTGTAAAAGCCCAAAGCGCCCGCAGGCTGACTGAAGAATATCATTCGTTCAAATCTAACGCGCTGATTCAAAACACTTTGTCAGGCGTCGTCACCCGTCAGAAACAGTAG
>JBCBSY010000051.1:0-8498 GCA_039818925.1 Pseudomonadota bacterium
TGGATTGCCTGCGCAAGGCCGGTCGGCAAAAGACCTATCGCGACACGACGCTCTACACCTCTTTATCGCCCTGCATGATGTGTTCGGGAACCATTGTGCAGTTTAAAATTCCACGCGTGGTCATTAACGACACGCAAAACTTCGGTGGCAATGAAGACTTTCTGCGTGAACGCGGCGTGAAAGTGATCGACGTCGCGCATCCGGAATCTCTGGAATTGATGGCCCGGTTTATCAAGGAAAAGCCGGACCTCTGGAACGAAGACATCATGGAGTGATAGCGGCGCGCAATCCCGATCAATAGCGAATTCTACGCGCCAACAGCTTCGCAAACCGCATCCGTGAAGGACATCGTATCGTCATCGCCGCCAATGTCGCTTGTGCCGCGACCGGCCGCCAGTGCTTTTGCGACCGCGGCGTCGATCGCGCTTGCCGCTTCGATTTCCGCGAGGCTGTATCGCAGCAGCATGGCGGCGCTGAGGATCGCGCCAACCGGGTTGGCCTTGCCCTGCCCTGCGATATCCGGCGCGGAGCCGTGAATCGGTTCGTAAAGCCCGCGCGTTCCGTTGCCGAGCGAGGCGGAAGGGGCAAGACCGATCGAACCGGAAAGCACGGACGCCTCGTCACTCAAAATATCGCCGAAAAGATTTTCCGTAAGGATCACATCAAACGCCGCCGGCCTTTGAATGAGCTTCATCGCCATTGCGTCAACAAGTTCATGGCTCAGCGTCACGTCTTCATATTCAGCCTGATGAAGTTCGTTTACCGCGGCGCGCCACAAACGGCTGGTCGCCAGCACATTGGCCTTATCGACCGACACCACACGCCCCTTGCGTTTTCGCGCGGCCTCAAACGCAATACGTGCAACACGGATCACCTCATCACGGGAATAGGCGCATTCATCGCGCGCGATCTCTGTTCCCTCTTCCCGCGCACCGAAATAGAGGCCGCCTGTCAATTCACGGACAATAAGCAGATCCACATCCCGGGCGCGGTCCGGCGTGATCGGCGACAAGTGCTCCATTCCCAACGCGACGGAAACAGGACGCAAATTCGCATAGACGTCGAGCGCTTTGCGAAGCGCCAGAAGACCCGCTTCGGGCCGCTTTTTCGCGCCATCCCATTTCGGCCCGCCGACAGCGCCTAAAAAGACAGCGTCCGCGGCGAGACATCCGGCGCGTGTTTCTTCCGGAAACGGATCGTCCATGACGTCAATCGCCGCACCACCAAAAAAAAACTCCTGAAAGGTCAGCGATAAATTGAACTTGTCTTGCGCCGCTTCAAGAACACGTCGCGCCGCACGGGCCACTTCAGGCCCGACGCCGTCGCCGGGGAGAAAAGCAATCGTCGCCATTACAAACGTCCCTCATAAGCCTCTATGTCGGGAAGATGATTGAGCAGAGCCCCAAGCGGATCGACACCGTCGAGCAAACAGCGCCTGGCGAAGGGTTCCATCGTAAAGGGGGCCGAGCCGCCTTTGAAAACCACCAGACAGGTTTCAAGATCAACGGTCACTTCGGCCCCGGGTGTCTCCAGCAAAGCGCGGTGCGACGGTTCATCGATTTCAATCGGCGCAAGCCCGTTCTTCTGGGCGTTGCTTTTAAAAATATCGGCAATGTCCGAACTGATCACTGCGCGAAAGCCAAAATCACTTAGCGCCCAAGGCGCGTGTTCACGCGACGAACCACAACCGAAATTCGAACCGGCCACAAGAATTTGCTGCGCCTCGGGATCGATGCGGTTAAACACGGACGAATTTTTCGGCTGCCCGTTTTCGTCATACCGCCAGTCATAAAAGGCCGCCTTGCCGAGGCCTTCGCGCGACGTGGTTGTCAGGAACCGCGCCGGAATGATCTGGTCCGTATCGATGTTTTCCTGCGGCAGAACCACCGTACGCGAAGTCAATGTTTTAAATGGTGCAAACGACATTACGCACTCTCCTTCAGGCGGCCCACATAGGGCCGCGGATCGGCGATGCGCCCTTCGATAGCGGAAGCCGCCGCCGTCGCCGGGCTGGCGAGTACGGTGCGAACGCCTTTCCCCTGCCGCCCGATGAAGTTGCGGTTTGACGTCGAGACAACGAGATCGCCCGGCGCACCAACATCACCGTTCATAGCGATGCACATGGAACATCCGGGCTCGCGCCATTGTGCGCCCGCCGCGAGAAAGACCGTGTGGAGATTTTCGTCCTCGGCTGCACGTTTCACCGCTTCGGAGCCCGGCACGACAAGCACCGTCACACCGGGCTTTACCTGATGACCGCGCATCACCGCCGCCGCCTCGCGCAAATCGGACAGCCGTGAGTTGGTGCAGCTGCCGATAAACACGCGATTGACCGCCGCGCAGGAGAATGGCTTGCCAGCGTCGAGTTTCATGTAGTCCGCGGCGTGGCGCTGCGCATCGGTTTTTGGCGCGGGCGCAATCTCGTCAACCGGCGCGGCGGCGTCCGGCGAGACGCCATAGGTGACCATTGGACGGATCGTCGAGGCGTCGATCACCGCTTCCTTGTCGAATTGCGCGCCAAGGTCGCTGCGCAATTGCATCCAGTCGGCGAGCATTTCATTCCACTCAAGGCCGGTGGGCGCAAAGTCGCGTCCCTTCACCCATTCGACCGTCACGTCATCCGGAGCAATGATGCCAAACCGGGCGCCGGACTCAATCGACATGTTGCAAAGAGTCATCCGCCCTTCCATCGACAAAGCCCGCACCGCCGGCCCGGCGAATTCGATGGCGTAACCCTGGCCCCCATCAGCGCCAATCTGTGCGATCATCGCCAGCGCCATGTCCTTGGCGCCCACGCCCGAAGGCAATTCGCCCTCGAATGTCACACGCATGGATTTTGGCTTGCGCTGCAAGACGCATTGCGTCGCCAGCACATGGCCGACTTCGGTCGTGCCGATGCCGAACGCCAGCGCGCCAAACGCGCCATGGGTCGAGGTGTGACTGTCGCCGCAAACAATGGTCTTGCCCGGCTGCGTGAGGCCAAGCTCCGGCCCGATCACATGAACGATTCCGCGGCGAGGATCGTCAAGACCGAGCAGCTCAATCCCGTGCGTTGCGCAGTTTTCAATCAGGCGTTCGACCTGCTGCTTGGCCTCAGGAGTTACATAAGGCAACTCACCATCTTCATTGGCCGGCAAAGTCGGCGTTGAGTGATCAAGCGTGGCGACCGTCAGGTCGGGCCGGCGTACTTTCAGTCCACGCGCATCCAATACCAAAAAGGCCTGCGGCGACGTCACCTCATGAATGAGGTGCAAATCGATATAGAGCACCGCCGGCGCCTCATCATTCTCCGGAACGACAACATGACGCTCCCAGAGTTTGTCGAATAGCGATGTGGGTCTGGTCATGACGCAGCCGCCTCCTCCGAAAAGACGCCCGCGCCTGACTGCATCGCCGCCGCCTGGTTGATCGCCGCGACAAAAGCCGCCACGGCGGCGTCCGCGATATCGACTTCCTGCGCCTTGCCTGAATAGTGTTTGCCCTTGACGTCGACGACCGCCTCGGCGCGAACGACCCCCTCCGCCGCGACGTGGTGAAGGTCGAGCACATGAATGCGGCCCGGCAGGTCGGCGATAGCGCAAACGGCCGCGAACGCCGCATCTATCGGGCCTTCGCCTTCATGCGTAACCGTGCGCCGCTCGCCATTATCATGTTCCATGGTGATGCGCGCATGGGGCCGGGTGTTGTCTTCGAAATCAACATGCAGTTCGGTCTTGCGCATACGCCATGGACCTGCGCGCCCGTCCGTCGCGACGTTGCCCGTCACAAGCTTGACAAGGTCCGCATCTGTCACTTCCTTGCAAGTATCCGCCAGCTTTTTAAAGTCTGGAAAAATGTCTTCGATTTTTTCCTTCGACACCTTGAAGCCAAGCGCTTTGACGCGCGCGGCAACGGCGTGTTTGCCGGAATGCTTGCCCAGAACGATCGCGTTGGACGGCACGCCGACTTTTTCCGCATCCATGATTTCGTAGGTGCGCTTGTCCGCCAGCACGCCATGCTGATGAATGCCCGCTTCATGAGCGAATGCATTTTTGCCGACAATCGCCTTGTTGCGCGGGATGGGGTTGTGTGTCACGCGCGCCAGCGCGACGCTTGCCGGGAAAATCTTGGTCGTATCGATCTGTGTGCTGAGCCCGAAAAAATCGCGTCTTGTGGCGAGCGCCATCACGGCTTCCTCCATAGAGCAATTACCGGCCCGCTCGCCGATGCCGTTGATGGCGCATTCAACCTGGCGCGCCCCGCCGCGCACAGCCGCCAATGAGTTCGCGACCGCCATGCCGAGATCGTCATGGCAGTGCACGGAAAATGTCGCTTTGTCAGCGCCTTTGGCATTGGCTTTCAGATAAGCGAAGAGATCGCGGATTTCTTCCGGCGTCGTGTAGCCGACCGTATCCGGGATATTGATCGTCGAGGCGCCGGCCTCGATGGCGGCCTCCACTGCCTCGATCAGATATTCGCGTTCCGTCCGGATTGCATCTTCCGGTGAAAACTCCACATCCTCGCAAGCGGACCGGGCAAATGCGACGACTTCCGAAATTTGTTTCAGAATCTGCTTCTTGGTCATTTTCAGCTTTGCTTCGCGATGCAACGGGCTGGTGCCGATAAAGGTGTGGATGCGCTTTTTCTGCGCCGGCTCGATGGCGCGGGCGGACGCTTCGATGTCCGCCGGGTTAAGCCGCGACAGCGAACAAATCGCCGGGCCTTCGATTGCCTCGGCAATGACGCGTACAGCCGCCGCATCGCCGGGCGAGGCCGCGGCGAAGCCGGCCTCAATGATGTCAACATTCAGCGCCTCGAGCGCGCGCGCGACGATCAGCTTTGCGTCGGTTGACATGGAAAAACCCGGCGCCTGCTCTCCATCGCGCAAGGTGGTGTCAAAAATTTTGACGTGGCTTTCCACGTCTATCTCTTCAGTTTTTTCGTTGGTCATGATCTGGCGTCCTTAGCCTTTTTTTGTCTCTGTAAGCGCTTTCTTCTATTGCGCGGCGATTTCACCGCGCGGGGCTAAGGAGCAGTTTTGGAAACGTGCGCATGTCGCCGACACGGAACAGCATGGATTAATCCTTTTCGATCCCGCGGCGAATGGACAAGACGCCAGTGCGGGAGACCTCCGTCAGGCCGAGCGGCTTCATCAAGTCGATAAACGCATTGATCTTGTCTCGAGCGCCTGTGATTTCGAACACAAAAGACGTATGTGTCGTATCGAGCGCCCGGGCGCGGAAAATATCCGCAAGGCGCATCGCCTCAAGCCGGTGTTCACCGCTATTGACCACTTTAATCAGCGCCAGCTCACGCTCCAGCGCATCCTTTTCCTCAGTCACGTCAACGACCCGTCGGACTGGCACGAGGCGGCCAAGCTGCGCCTTGATCTGTTCAATCTTGGCGAGCGTGCCTTCAGTGACTACAGTGATGCGCGATGTATGTTTCTCCATGTCGGTTTCAGCCACAGTGAGACTCTCGATATTGTATCCACGCGCCGAAATAAGCCCGACGACCCGGGAGAGAACGCCCGGTTCGTTGTCGACAATTACCGCAAGGATCACTTCGCGGACATCGCCTTCATCAGGCGTGACCGGATAAACCGACTGGGAAGGGGCGTCTGTCTTGCTCATACCAATGTCTTTCCCCTCTCGCTCACTTCATCGCTGTTCATTTCTCCAAACAGCATTTCGTTATGCGCCGCGCCGGACGGGATCATCGGGAAGACGTTTTCTTCTTGAGTCACGACACAATCGAACAGGACCGGTTTATTGACCGCCATCATTTCTTCAATTTTTGCGTCCAGTTCCGCCGGTGTTTTTGCGCGGATGCCGTAACCGCCATAGGCTTCCGCCAGTTTCACGAAATCCGGCAGACTGTCGGAATAGGAATGCGAATAACGCCCGTCGTGAAGCAGCTCCTGCCATTGACGCACCATGCCGAGATAGGCGTTGTTCAGGATGAAAATCTTGATCGGCAAATCATGCTGCACCGCTGCCGACATTTCCTGCATGGTCATCTGAACCGACGCATCGCCGGCGATATCGATGACCAGCGCATCGGGAAAAGCGGCCTGAACGCCCAGCGCCGCAGGCAAGCCATACCCCATGGTGCCCAGCCCGCCAGATGTCATCCAGCGGTTCGGTTCATCGAAGTGAAAATGCTGTGCGGCCCACATCTGATGCTGGCCGACTTCGGTCGACACATAAACATCCTTGCCGCGGGTCAGGGCGTAAAGCCTTTCAATCGCATATTGCGGTTTGATTGCGTCTTTGGACGGCTGATAGGCGAAGGATTTGCGCGCGCGCCAGCCATCGATCTGGCGCCACCAGGCGTCGAGCCGTGATTTGTCATGGGCCTCCGTATGGTCGCGCCTTTTCCACTCTGTCAGCACCGCATCCATCACCGCGCCCGCATCGCCGATCACGGCAATATCCACAGGAACGTTTTTGTTGATCGAGGAAGGGTCGATGTCGATGTGAATTTTTCGCGAGTTCGGAGAGAAGGCATCGAGACGGCCAGTGACCCGGTCGTCAAAGCGGGCGCCAATCGCGATCATCAGATCGCAGCCATGCATGACACTATTCGCCTCATAGCTTCCATGCATGCCCAACATGCCAAGCCATTGCGGATCGAAGGACGGAAAGGCGCCAAGTCCCATCAAAGTCGACGTCACCGGAAAGCCCGTCGCTTTCGCCAGCGCCCGCAAGGTCGCCGAAGCTTCCGGCCCCGCATTGATCACCCCGCCGCCGGTATAGAGCACGGGCCGGCGCGCATAGCGCATCAGATCTACCAGTTGATCAATCTGGTTGTGATTGACTGCCGGCGTAACGATGCAGTTGCGATTGCGCGCCTCCGCGCGCGGCGTATAGGACGCTGTCTCAAATTGAATATCCTTCGGAATATCGATTAACACTGGACCCGGCCGACCATTGCGCGCGATGTGAAACGCTTCATGTACGGTGCTCGCCAGCGCATGCGCGGACTCAGCCAGATAATTGTGTTTGGTGCAGGAGCGCGTGATGCCAGTCGTGTCGCATTCCTGAAATGCGTCCGTCCCGATAAGCGGCCGTGCGACCTGACCGGTGATGCAGACCACGGGAATAGAATCGAGCAACGCATCGGCCAGTCCTGTCACCGCGTTGGTCGCGCCGGGCCCGGAGGTGACGAGTGCAACGCCGACCTTGCCTGTCGCCCGCGCATAACCTTCGGCTGCATGGAGCGCGCCTTGTTCATGCCGAACCAGAATGTGCCGGATCGTCTTGCGGTTATGAAGCGCATCATAAATCGGCAATACCGCGCCGCCGGGATATCCAAAAATGACATCGACGCCCTGTTCTTCCAATGCATCGAGCAGCAGTTCGGCGCCTGGCTTGGTCGCCGCCGCCGGTTTGGTCGTCCGTTTGACATCTATCGCGGTCATGAGCGGCCTCAAGCGTCTTTCGTATTCGATCCCGGCTTCAACCAGGACATGCGCGCACGCAGCTCCTTGCCGGTTTTTTCAATGGGATGGTCAAGATCGGCCTGCAGCATCTGATTGTAACGCGGCTTGCCGGCCTGATTTTCCAAGATCCACTCCCGTGCGAAGGATCCGTCCTGAATATCCTTCAAGACTTCACGCATGCGCGCCTTGGTGTCCGCATTGATGACCCGCGGACCGGAAACAAAATCGCCGTATTTGGCGGTCTCGGAAATAAAGTCGTGCATGCGCGTGATGCCGCCTTCATAGAAAAGATCCACGATCAGCTTCAGCTCGTGCAAGCACTCGTAATAGGCGATTTCCGGCTGGTAACCGGCTTCGACCAGTGTTTCGAAACCGGCGATGACCAGTTCCGACGCACCGCCGCACAAAACTGCCTGTTCACCGAAAAGGTCGGTCTCGGTTTCTTCACGAAAAGTGGTCTCGATGGCGCCGGCGGTCGCGCCGCCAATCAGGCTGGCATAGGCGAGCGCTTTTTCCTTGGCATTGCCAGTGGCGTCGTGATGAACGGCGAACAGGCACGGAACGCCGCGGCCGCGCTCATACTCGCTGCGCACCAGCCCGCCGGGGCCCTTGGGCGCCACCATAATCACATCGACGTTCTCCGGCGGGTTCACCCGTCCATACAGCACCGTAAATCCGTGCGCGAACAAAAGCGCATCGCCCTCATCGAGATTTGGCGCCACATCGTCATTGAAAATCTGCTCATGGGTCATGTCCGGCGTCAAAATGGCGATCAGTTTCGCCTGCTTTGTCGCATTGGCGACGCTCGCCACTTCAAGGCCGTCTTCCTGCGCGCGTTTGGCGCCCGGCCCGTCTGGGCGCACGCCGACGATCACGTCGCAGCCGGAATTTTTCAGGTTCAGTGCATGGGCGCGCCCCTGGCTGCCATAACCGATGACCGCAACCGGCGCCGATTTCACCGCCTCGGGGGTCGCATCATCTTCCGTGTAGACTCTCATATTCAAAATTCCTTTTGTCTTACTCGTTAGGTGTTTGAATGGTGACGGCGCCTTTCGACGCCGAGGAAACCAGCCTT
>JBCBSY010000052.1:0-8402 GCA_039818925.1 Pseudomonadota bacterium
CATCGCGTTCGCTCCACTGCTGGAAGGGCGTATCGCGGCGGTCGTCACGCTCATGCGGCCGACGGTGAATCTCGAAAAACTGGCCGACGGGTTATGGCTGCATAAAAGCTATGAGGTGATAGAGCCCTGGGGGCCGGTGCTATCCCAGGGACTTGTTTTAAAGACTGATCTTGGCGTCACGCTTGTGGATACCGCATGGAATAACGCTGATACTGAGAATCTATTGGACATAATCGCAACAAAGACCGGATCGAAACCGACGCGCGCCATCGTCACACATGCCCACCGTGACAAGATGGGCGGCATGGATGCGCTTCACGACGCGAGTATTGAAACCTACGCTTTCACCCTGACAAACAAAGACGCGCCAGCGCGTGGCCTGACCCCGGCGCAAAACAGTCTGGACCTCCCGCCCCCATCCTCCCCTTCAAGAATGTTATTCGGCGACCCTGCCCCTGGTAACTCCCCCATCACGCTGATGTTTGAGTTCTACTATCCCGGTCCCGGGCATACGCACGACAACATTGTCGTCTACTACGCGCCCGAAAAAATACTTTTTGGCGGGTGCCTGATCCGCCCTGACGACGCGAGGAACCTCGGCAATATTGCTGACGGCGATGTCGAACACTGGGCGCAGGCGGTGCGCAACGTGGCGGCGGCGTTTCCGGAGGCTGAAATCATCGTGCCGAGCCATGGAGCCCCCGGCGGACGGGAACTGCTGGACCATACGATTGCCCTGGCGCAAGCGGCGGCAGCGGACGCTCCGCGGTGATCAAATCCGCAGCGGCGCGCCTTGGCGTTTATGTTCACTGGCCGTATTGCGCCCGGATCTGCCCATACTGCGACTTTAATGTCTATAAAAATCGCGTCATCGACGAAGAGGCGTGGATAAAGGCGCTGCGTCGCGATCTGGAATATTATGCAGCGTATACGGATGGACGACGGCTGCGGAGCCTTTACTTTGGCGGCGGCACGCCGTCGCTTGCTCCGCTTTCGGTGATTGATGAGATTGTCAGAACTTGCGATCAGCTATGGGGCTTTGATCAAGACGCAGAAATTACGCTCGAAGCGAACCCGACAGATGCAGAGCAGGCGCGCTTTGCGGCGTTTGCATCGGCTGGCGTTAATCGGCTTTCACTCGGCGTTCAATCGTTGAGGGACGACGCCCTGAAATTTCTGGGGCGCGATCATGATGCAATGGCCGCGCGCAAAGCCATCATCGCTGCACAAACAGTGTTTGATCGTGTGACTTTCGACCTTATTTACGCAAGGCCGGAGCAACCACTTGACGCCTGGCGGGCGGAGCTTTCGGAGGCGCTGTCATTCGGGGCAGGCCACATGTCGCTCTATCAGCTTACCATAGAGCCCGGCACCGCGTTTGAAAAAGCCGTTGCAAGAGGGCGATGGCGGCCCGCCGATGATGAGCGCACCGCAGACATCTTTGACCTGACCCAGGACATGCTGAGCGCCGCGGAACGCCCAGCCTATGAGATTTCCAATCATGCAGCGCCGGGCGAGGAAAGCCGGCACAATCTGATTTACTGGACCTGTGGCGACTATATCGGCGTCGGCCCCGGCGCCCATGGGCGGTTGACGCAAGACGGTCAACGGATCGCGACAGAAACAGCGCTTACGCGGCAAGCCTATCTAGTAGGGGCGGGACGCACGCAAACGACGTTGAGCGACGCGGACGCAACCATGGAGCGCTTGTCCATGGGGCTCCGACTGCATCGGGGCATACCCTTTACCGCAGAGGATCCGTTTTTTGCCGCCCCCGGCGCGAATGCAAAATTGTCAACGCTGATCGATGATGAATTGCTGAACTGGGACGGGGCGCGGCTCGCGGCCACTGCGGATGGCCGGCGCCTTCTCAACAGAGTGCTTTACGGGCTGTTCTCTTAAGGCCACAACGCAACCATTCGGTTGCTCTGCAGTGCTAATGGATGGCCTGAAATCATGACGCCTGAAGAAAGAGAACGCTATGCTCGCCATCTCCTGCTGAAAGAAGTGGGCGGTCAGGGCCAGCAGAAACTCAAAAACGCCCGCGTGCTGGTGGTCGGCGCAGGCGGGCTGGGAAGCCCAATCCTATCTTATCTGGCCGCAGCCGGCGTCGGGACGATCGGAATCAGCGATGACGACACGGTCGCGCTGTCGAACCTTCAGCGCCAGACCCTCTTTCAAACGCCGGATGTCGGTCGTGAAAAAACCCTCGCGAGCGTTGACGCCGTGCACCGCCTCAACCCGCTTGTGACGACAATTCCTCTTGCGCGCATCACTGGCGACAATGCGCGCGCGATACTTCACGACTATGACCTCGCGATCGAAGGGGTCGACAATTTCAAGACGCGCTACGTTTTGAACCGCGCCGCGATCGCGGAAAAAAAACCACTGATTTCGGCGGCGGTCGGCCGGTTTGAAGGACAGCTCTCGACCTTCAAGCCGTATGAGGCACCCGGTGTCTTGCCCTGTTACCGCTGTTTGGTTCCACAGGAACCGCCACGCGAAAGCCAAGTCAATTGCGCGAAAGAAGGCATTCTTGGCGCCGTCACCGGCGTTGTTGGAACGCTGGCGGCGATGGAGGCGCTCAAGGAGTTGTTAGCGCTGGGTGACAGTCTTGCCGGGCGGATCATGATATATGACGGATTAGGGGCGGCGTTTCGCACGCTGCGCCTGCCAGCCGACCCGAATTGTCCTGATTGCAGCAGCACCCAGAAGGAAGCTTAAGCGATATGCGTTTGCTCGGTACATCACTCATCTTGGCTCTTGTGTTTGTCTCCGGCTGCGCGTCGGTTCTTGCGCCGGCGCTCAAACCCTCGGTTGAGCAGGACGCCGCCGCCCTGCGCGGCGGGCAATATGCGCTTGATCCGGCGCACGCGGCGCTCCTTTTCCGGATCGATCATCTCGGATTTTCAAAATTTGTCGGGCGCTTCGAGGTCTTTGACGCCAGCCTCGATTTTGACGAGGCCGGCCCCGCCGACGCAAGAATCGAGGCCCTGATCGACATGACCAGTCTGGACATCGCCAATGATGAATTCGCGGAAACGCTCATGGGCCCGGGCTGGTTCGACACAGGGGCATTCCCGAATGCACGGTTTGAATCCACCGCGATTGCTGTAACGGGCGACACGACCGGCGCGATGACCGGAAACCTCACCATGAACGGCGTCACCGAACAAATCACGCTGGATGTGACGTTCAATGGCGGCGGACGGGACCGGCTGCGCGGCGCTTATGTGGTGGGCTTTTCCGCAGAGGGGCGCATCAGCCGAGCGGCCTTTGGCGTTGACCGGTTTTCAGGCGTCATTGCCGATGAGGTCGAGATAGAAATTGAGGCGGAGTTTTTAAGACGCTGACGCATCACTCTTCAAGCGTGATGACGACGACAGACCCCGGCGCCACGGCCACCTTGGTTTCTTCATAGCTCGGTTTGCGCAGTTTCGGCACGACGCCGTTGGAGAAAGCCACCGGCTCTTTCGGAATGCCGAGAACCTTGCCTCGATTGAGCACGCCATCGTCATTCTTATCGAGATATGCAGCGAACGCATATTCGCCGGGGGCAAGCCCACGGAATGTCACGATGGCGACGCCATCCTTGTTGATCTTTCCCTGGTGCTTGATCCGCGCGACCTCGAGAAAAGCATCCTTGCTGTCGTAAACGGAAAGGCGAACGGACTGCCCCGCCATAGCCGCGAATTCCGTGTTGACGGCGGCGACGACACTTGAGGGGTCAGCGTATTTTGCAAAAGAATTTGGCTCGCGCGGAACAGAATCGGCCTGGGCTGCGCTTGCAGCGACAAACAGAGCCCCGATCCCCAATAAACTACGCACAACGTTTTCTTTCACTCGCCCATTTGCGCTTTACGCCTCTCGGCTTTTTGCAGTTGGGCTGTCTTCTCGAATTCGGCTGCCTTCGCAACCGCAACAAAACACCTAGCGCTTTTCCGGCGCGGCGCAAGGGCCTTTACCGGTCTTTAACCATATCATGCGCCCGGAACCTTGCGATTCAACTAAAATTCGAGGTTTCTCGCACTTTAGTGATGCCGCTGTTACCACACCGCCACGCTATCCAAAACGTAGCCAGCCTGTTCAGCGCCCACGGCGCTTCATGTTGGTCGAGAGCGTATTCCGGTGATGCCAACAGGCCTGTTCCCTGACGATTAAGCCAGCGCACGCCAGCAAGCTTGCCCGGCTCCATCCGGAAGGTTCGGTCATCGGGCAGCGCCAGCGTCCGAGGCTGAACCGCGCTCCAGAAAGGTCTGCACTCCGATAAACGCGTCCATCATGCTGAGGGTCGCGCCCAATGCGAAGATTGCGAGCACTGTGTCCACTATTTCATCCGGCAGCGGAACGTCTTTTCGCGAAAGACGGCGCCGTTTTTCCTCGATCCGCCTCAGTCTTTAGTCGGTATTCGGCGCGCGATTCGCATTCAGCCCCAGGATCACGCGATCCGGCGGCTTGTGACCGTCAGCAAACATCTTGATGTTGATGATCATCCGCTCGCCCATTTCGATGCGGCTTTCCACGGTCGCCGACGCCATATGCGGCAAAAGGACGACGTTGGGCGACTTTAAAAGCTTTTCGCTGGGCGCGCCGCGCGCATAGACGTCAAGCCCTGCGCCCGCGATTCGCCCAGTTTCAATCATGCCGGCCAGTGCTTCTTCATCAACAATCTCGCCGCGCGAAATGTTCACCACATAGGCTTGCGGCTGCAACAACTCGAGCCGCCGTCGGGACAGCAAATGAAAAGTCGCCGGCGTGTGCGGACAATTGATGGAAACAATGTCAATGCGCGCCAGCATCTGGTCGAGGCTGTCCCAATAGGTCGCGCCAAGTTCCTCCTCAATATGCGGGTTGATCGGCGTCCGGTTGTGATAGTGAATTGACAGACCGAATGCCCGCGCCCGGCGGGCGATCGCCTCTCCGACGCGGCCTAGCCCGATGATGCCGAGCTTTTTGCCGCGAACGCGCCTTCCCAGCATCCAGGTCGGCGACCAGCCCTCAAACGCACCCGCCTCAAGCGCGCGCACGCCTTCGACCAGCCGGCGCGGCACCGCAAGGATCAGCGCCATCGCCATATCAGCCGCATCTTCAGCAAGAACTGAAGGCGTGTTTGTAACGGTTATCCCCCGCGCATTTGCAGCCGCGACGTCGATATGATCGACCCCGGCGCCAAAATTGGCGATCAGCTTCAACCGATCGCCCACGGCCTCAAAGAAAGGCCCGTCCAGCCGGTCTCCCAGCGTTGGCGCCAAAACATCCGCGTCGCGCGCACGCGCCAGCAGCGCGTCTGGCGAAAGCGGCGTGTCCTTGTCGTGAAACCTTGCATCAAAAAGATCGGAGAGCCGCGCCTCGACCGGCGCCGGCAATTTGCGTGTCAGAGCCACCTTGACGGATTTCACGCGCTTTCGATCCTTTCTGCGCCCGCCTTGTCAGGCTTTACGCCATAAGACAAAAACGACGATGCGGCCTTGGTTAACCGATGATTAATAGCTTCGGTGTTGAGTAAGGGTTTGTTCATTCTTAGCAATATGTCCGGACGCCGATTCGATGACGCGTAATCGCCCATTTTTGACAGCAGGCCTAATTTTCTTTCTCTATTTGACCGGAGCCGTGGGGTCGGCGCAAGCGCAGAGTGAGCCCGACGCACCTGCCGCGACCGCCCCATCGGCGCAGGATCGGTCGGTGCGGCGCGACACGCCCTCAGGCCTGCCTGTGCCACGCTTGGTCTCCCTCAAAGCTAAAAAAACCTATTGCCGCGCGGGGCCAAGCTTCCAGCATCCGGTGCGGCTGACCTTCATGCGCCAGCGCCTCCCGGTGCTGGTCATCGCCGAAACGCGCGACCACTGGCGTAAAATCCGCGATCTTGAGGGGGATGAATGCTGGACTCATCGCTCCAAGCTGTCGGGCGCGGAAACCGCGCTTGTCACCAGGGAAGGCCTGACCCTTCACGCCCATCCTGAAGAGGCCGCTCCGGTCAAGGCCAGGCTTGCGCAAGGCGTGATCGCCAAGGTCGACCGGCGGCGCGATGGCTGGCTGCGAATTTCCGCAAACGGCGTCAAGGGCTGGGCGCCCGCCGCCGGCTTCTGGGGGGCGCGGGCGGATGCTCCTCTCGCGTTTGCCGATCCCGACTAGGTCACAGCCGCGCTATTGTTGCATCGCATAATTGACCCTTTGCGACGCCGCCTTTACCAAGCGGCGGGCGGGGGCGACATTTTAGTTTGCCTGATAAACAATTCACGGGACGCATGACCGAAAGCAAAAACAGTTACAGCCGCGAGGAACTCCTCGAATGCGGCTATCATGGGCTGCGGGGACCAGGCACCGCGCAGCTGCCGGTTCCTCCTATGCTGATGTTCGACCGGGTGACCGTCATCAACGATGATGGAGGCTCCTACGGCAAGGGCCGGATCGAGGCGGAACTCGATATCAATCCTGATCTGTGGTTCTTCGACTGCCATTTCCCGGGAGACCCCGTGATGCCGGGTTGTCTCGGTCTGGATGCGCTCTGGCAATTGGTCGGGTTCTTTCTTACATGGTGTGGGCATCCGGGCCATGGCCGCGCGCTCGGCGCCAAGGATGTGCGCTTTTCGGGCATGGTTGTGCCGTCCGCAAAGCGCGTAACCTATGAGCTTGACGTACGGCGGGTTATGGCGCGTCCGCTGGTCCTTGGCATCGCAGATGGTGTGATGAAAGTCGACGACCGGCAGATATACGAGGCCAAGGATCTGCGCGTCGGCCTGTTCTCGCGCGAACAACTGGATGCTGGCCTGTCGCTCTAACAGCGACACACCACACGTTTTCCGATGAAGACGAAAGGAACAATATGCGGCGAGTAGTGATTACCGGCATGGGCGTCGTTTCCTCAATTGGCGCCGATGTGGAAAGCGTCAAGGCAGCGCTCTACGAGAGTCGATCCGGCGTCGCACATGATGAAAGCTTCGCCGAGCGCGGCTTCAAGTGTCAGGTCTCGGCGCGCCCGGATATCAACTACGAGGAAATCCTGGACCGCCGCACCCGGCGCTTCATGGGGGAAGGCGCGGCCTGGAATTACATCGCCATGAAAGAGGCGATCGAGCAGTCCGGCTTAGCCGAAGAGCAAATCAGCCACCCAATGACTGGCATCATCATGGGGTCCGGCGGCCCGTCCACCAAGGCGATTGTCAACGCCGCCGACGTGACGCGCGACTCTGGCTCGCCGAAGAAAATCGGCCCGACAGTTGTGCCCAAAGCTATGTCATCGACAAACTCAGCGACGCTTGCGGTGCCTTATAAAATTCTGGGCGTCAATTATTCGATCTCTTCCGCATGCGCGACGTCTGTTCATTGCATCGGCGCCGCAGCGGAACAGATCATGTGGGGCAAACAGGATATTGTTTTTGCAGGCGGCGGCGAGGAGTTGGATTGGACCCTGGCCAACGTTTTTGACGCCATGGGCGCCATGTCCACCAACTTTAACGACAGCCCCTCCGGCGCGAGCCGCGCCTATGATCGCGACCGCGACGGCTTTGTGATTTCCGGCGGCGCCGCGACGGTCGTGCTAGAAGAGTATGAGTACGCGAAAAAACGCGGCGCCAATATTCTGGGGGAAATTGTCGGCTATTTCGCCAATTCCGACGGCTATGACATGGTGCAACTGTCCGGAGAAGGCGCCGTGCGTTGCATGCGCGGCGCGCTCGAAACCGTCCGTCAGCCAATCAATTACGTAAATCCGCACGGCACCTCGACTCCGGTTGGCGACCAAAAAGAGACGCAAGCAATCCGTGAAGTTTTTGGATCGGAAATCCCACCTTTTTCTTCGACCAAGTCACTCACAGGCCATTCGCTCGGCGCCGTCGGCGCACAAGAACTGGTTTACGGCCTCATTATGATGCGCGACAGGTTTCTCGCCGCATCAGCGCATATCGACAACATCGACCCTGAATTTGCAGATCTGCCAATCATTCGCGAGCGCATCGACAACGCCGACATCGATTGCTTCCTGACCAACAGCTTCGGGTTCGGCGGCACCAATGGCTGCCTCGTGGTGGCGCGGGTCTAGGGCGTGCCGGGCGAAACGCTGACCGCCGCCTTTGTCGCGGTTCTGATTGCTTCAGTCGGTCTGTGGTGGTTTCGTCTGATTTTACCCGTGATAAGAAAACAACCGCAACCGACGCGCTATGGCGTTTACGCCGCTGTGTGGCTCGCTTACTTCATTCTCACCATGATCGTTATCGGCCGAAGCGGCGCCTGACGCCGCCGCCTCAGAAAGGAATAAACCTATGAGCGATGTTACCTACCCGAAAGGCGATCTGATGAAAGGCAAGCGCGGCCTGATCATGGGGGTGGCGAACAAAAATTCGATTGCCTGGCACATCGCGCAGCAACTCCATGCACAAGGCGCGACGCTTGGTTTTACCTACGCC
>JBCBSY010000053.1:0-8398 GCA_039818925.1 Pseudomonadota bacterium
CCCTTGTGCGTAGAGATTGCCTGTCGCGGCGAGGATTGCGAACAAGATTTTGAGTGTAACTTTGATCATGGCGATATTCTTTTAAAGAAGGCGTCTACCGGAATGCGTTGACAGTTTTTCGCTCAGGGTCAGGCCAAGTATGATGGCGATAATTGGAAGCGGCAGGACAAAGACGTCAATTTCATTGCTTTGTATGGCAAACACAAAATCCGGCGTTAGGACAAACGCGCCGATCAGAGCCATTACCAAATAATTGGGCCGCCTTGTTGTAAGCAGGCAAACATATCCGCCGGCAAGCGCGCTTGCGAATGCACAAGCCATCGTGACCAGTAAAACCAAATAAAGCGGGGTTTCAGATGCGAGAGGGTTCTCAATAAACAATTCGGTTGTTATGCCGACAAGAACCGCCGCTACAAAAGCCGCCGCCCATCCCAAGACGACGCCGGCAGTGGCGCGTATATGGGCGGTTGACTGAAGCCGGTAAATCAGCAGATCCGGAAGCGAGGAGAACGCTTGGCGTAGATACCATTGTTCGGCGCTGGCATGACCGGCCGCATGCTTGATTTTAATATACCCTTCTTCCAAATCGTTGAGCACTTCCTCACGAACGGCATCTGTGCTGATGAGGAATATTGACCAACGCAGCAAGTGTTGCAGGACATTTGTGATGCGTATCATCATATTGTCTGGACGCCGCCAATGGCGCGTTGCATTGTCAAGAGCGTGTCTTTGACAGCTTTGCGCCCCAAAGGTTCAATGCTGTAAAATCGTTTCGCGCGACCACCGCGCCGCGGCGTTGATGTCCCAAATTTCGATTTAACAAGCTTTTTCGCCTCAAGCCTTCGAAGTGTTGTGTAAAGAGCGCCGATTGAAACCATTCGCCCTGTTTGCGTTTCAATGTCCTCTCTGATTGCGACGCCATAAGATTGCGGGCCCAGTCGCAAAATTGCTGTCAGGACAGCGAATTCAAAGTCGCCTAGTCGATTAGAAGCCATATATACTACACAGTAGTAGTAAATTTTCCATTCGTCAATAAGGTGCGTCCACGGCCTTGGCGAGGGCTGTCACTTGCTGCAAGGCCAGTATTCGCGTGCTGTGCAACTCGCCCCGGCGATGCGCGGCGGCGTAAGCCATCCGACACTGTTGTGTGCCGTCAGTTTGATCGGTGAGGGGGGTGGCGTCACTGGCGACAACGGAGAGGTGAGCATACGTCAGGGGCACAAGGTTGGCCCGAATGATCTGCAAAAGCCTCATCATCTGTTGTGTCGATCGGTAAGCGCTTTTGCGGTGTTGTTTAGAGATATGCTGCATGTCCCGAAAGCTTTTTTTGGGGCGTATCAGGTCCGGTAAATGCGCTGGAAAGGCGTTGCCGCAGGACGAATGGCGTCGCGCCCATAGTCGGCTGAGAGTATGCTAAGCATATGAAAAATACCGCGCATCTTTCACCCCGCCGATATGAGTTGTTGCGTACGCCGCATATGCTGGCGCGCCTGACCTTCTATCCGGCGGGCGGTGTTTTATCTGCACATGCTCACAATACGGATCAGTATTCCATTTTGATGCTGGGCGGATTTGCAGAGGCGACCAGAAAAGGCGAAGAAGATCTATGTGGGATTCGGGCCGGCTTTAAATCTGCAGGGCTTGTCCATCAAAACCGTTTCGGGCCGGATGGCGCGCTCATTCTGGCGATTGATCGCCTGCCAATCGAAATGGAAGAGACATGCTGGCGGTGGCGATCAGCGCACGGGCATTCCGCAATGAGACAGCTGGTGTGGCATCTGTTAACGGTGGATGTGAGAGGCGTAAACGCGCCGGAAGCTGAAATCCAGGACATCCTTGATGAGCTCACAGCGCTGCTGTTCTACACGCCTGATGCAAAAGCCAACGGAGCGCATCGGGTGGCCTCATGGTTGCGCCGGATCCGGGAAGAGATTGACGACGCGCCGCGGGACGCCAGCCTCAAGAAACTGGCGCATGAAGCAGGCGTCCATCATGTTCATCTTTCGCGCAGTTTCGCAAAGGTGTATGGCCAGCCGCTGAGCCTATATCGGCGTCGCGCGATGGCGATGCGTGCGGCGAGCGCGCTTGCCGCGTGGGGACGAACCCCCGTGCAGGCGGCGGGTGAAGCGGGCTTTGCCGATCAGTCTCATATGACACGGGTAATGCAGTCCGAGATCGGGCTCACGCCCTCACGTCTCCGCCGAATGTTTGCAGCTGCGTCCTGACGCCCAATGTTAAATCTGTTCAAGATTTTTGGGGCGTGCTGCGTCACTCACGCGCCAAGGTCATCCATTCTGTTGCATAAAAAGGGCACGGATATGAGTTTCAAGATGTTATCGGGAATGTTGCTTGCCGCCACGCTTGGCGTGGCTTGTGCGAACAAGAGCAATTTTTCCGCCCCGCCAGTCGCCTCACCGGTCAGTGAGGCGGCGTGGACCCGCATTGGCGACGGCATGGACAGTTTTCTGGGGCGGCTGGAAAGCTTAGAGGTTTTCGCGCCGGGCGCAGCCGTGATTGTTACAACTGCGGACGGGCGGCGTTACATTCGTGTTCATGGAGAACTGAAAGTCGGGGCCGGGCATCCGGCGAATGAGGATTCAGCATTCTACATCGCCTCCATGACCAAAGCTTATGTGGGTTTGCTCGCAGCGCGGCTCGATGCCGAAGGAGTGCTGCCGCTCGACATGACGCTTGCTGATGCATGGCCCGGGTTGCGCCTGCCGGAAGGGGGCCGGCAAGCCGGTGCCATCACCATGCGAGATCTCTTGCATCACAATCTTCCATTTGAAGTTGAAGAGATCACTTTTCTGGAAGCTTATGTGCGTGATGTGGCGCCAGACGAATATCCCAACCTGATTGCACAATATGCGACGCCGCGGGAAGACGGGTATAAATACGATAATCTTGGCTACAACATTTATGCGGCGGTTCTTGAACATGTTACGGGCAAGAACTGGCGAGACTGGCTGCGGGAGGGCGTTTTCTCGCCGTTGAAAATGTCGGCGACATCGGGGCTGACCTCCGACTACGGAGAAAACGAAATCGCGTGGAGCCATCAGCGTGCAGGCGCGTTTGAAGATGGTTGGCCGCGTGAAGGCGGGTGGTATGTCGTCCCTCACAAAACCGACGGCATGATGCAATCAGCCGGCGGTCTTATGACATCAGCGCATGACATGGCGTTGTGGATGGAAGCACACCTAAAAGGCGCCGGCCCGGCCCGTAGTGGTTTGACCCCGGAGATGTTCGCCACGGCGCAGGAAAAAGGTCCGTTTTACACGGGTGATGGCCACGGGTTCTCCTGTGATGGTTATACGCTTGGCTGGAATAACTGCGAATTGCTGATCACCGCAGAAGAAGATCAGTCGGGTGCAGATATGGTGATTGCGCCGCTGTTACAGCATGGCGGGGGATATATCGGCGTGCGCTCGCTGATGACGGTTTCGCCTGAACTTGGCCTCGGCGTTGCCTTCCTCAGCAATTCCGACAGTATGACGGGCTACATGTCCGGCGAAATCGCCAAGCTGGCCTTCGAGTTGCTGGAAGACGTTCCGGGCGCGGCGTTTCGTGCGGAGCGACGGATTGATACCTATGCCGACCGAAACAGGCGCTATCTTGATTTTCTCCAAAACCGGCTGACTGAAATGCGCAGCGATGAACAATGGCAGGGCTGGCGCTGGCGCCCGGCGCCGGATGCGCTGGCCGGGTTTGCAGGCGATTATAATAGCGAGACGGCGTTTCTAAGGGATGCGGCAATCTATGTTGGCGCGGACGGATTGCGCCTCAAAACCGGCGAGCGGGTCTATCGGCTTTCGCCAGCGGCGCCGGACCTCTTCGGGGCGCAGTCTTACGCCTATGACGAAATTGCAGCTGTCCGTTTTGTTCGCAACGCGGATGGCGGCGTCATCGGCTTTGAATGGGATGATCATCGCTACGAACGGCGCTGAGGTTATCCTTGCCGTTGCGTTAATTGCCGATCATGATCTGTTGAGTAATCCCACAGGCAAGGGGGTGCGGGATGAAAATCAGTCTTGTGCGCGCCATCGCGGAAATCACAATCGTCGTCGCAGCTTTTTACATGTCGCTCGTTTGGCTTTCGACTGCAATATCGCCTTACGCTTCGCCATTCGGAATGTTGGGCGGTGTTGTTGCGGCACTTTTATTCATTGGGTTACGCGGTGAGCGCTTTTCTGAATTCGGTTTTCGCCCTGTCGGCCTACGAGCGACGGCTATAATTGTCATCACGCTGATTGCGTTGGCCTTTGCAATTTTCATCGTACTGGAGCCCCATCTGGAATCGCTGTTCGGGCCGGTCGATCTTTCTATCTTTAATCCGCTTGAGGGCGACACGTCGCTTTACCTATGGATGCTGGCGGCGTCCTGGATTGGCGCTGCATTCGGTGAAGAAGTTGTTTACCGCGGCTTTATCATGACACGGATCGCGCAGGTGTTTTCTCTTTCTATGAGCGGATGGATCATCGCCATATTTATGCAGGCGCTAATATTCGCCGTAATGCATTCATATCAGAACACGGCTGGCATGATTGAGGTTTTCCTGTACGCCATTGCGCTTGGCGTCGCTTATCTTGCCGGCGGGCGGAGCTTATGGCCGGTCATCGTCGCGCATGGCCTGGTTGATACGATCGCTATGACGGATTTTTACCAAGGCGGCGTCATCACCAACCAGTTCATCCAGTTTCGCTAGGCGCCGACCCATTCTCTATGAAAGCTTGAAAACGCGCTTTGCTGTTTCAGACAAAAACGCATCGCGCGCGCCATCATCCAATCCGAGGTTGTTCAGCCCTTTCAGGCACCGTTCCGCTGATAGCATCGGCCAGTTGGTGCCGAACATAATCCGCCCACGCCCTTCCTGTTTTATCAGACGGACAAAGTCTGGCGGCAGCCGGTGCAGCACATAAGCCGAGGTATCCACATAAAAATTCGGGAACTTGTGCAGAAGGGTCGCCACCTCGTCGATCCACGGGAACCCGACATGACCGCCGACAACGGTCAGCTCCGGGAAGTCGAGCAGCACGTCCTCCAGATAGGGAATAAGCCGCCCATATTCCGACGTGCGCAGCGGGCCGGTGTGACCGATCTGCGTGCAGAAGGGCAGTCCTTCATCGATGCACGCAGCATAAACCGGATAAAATCGGCGATCATTCGGCGGTAATCCCCACAGCCAGGGCAGGACGCGCACGGCGACAAAGCCTTCGCCTGCGCGCTGTCGGATCTCGCGCACCGCGGCCATTGGATCGTTAAGGTCAACGCTCATCACCGGTTTTAGCCGTCCGCCGGAGGCCTTTGCATTTTCCGCCGTTTCGTCGTTGGAGATCAGCACGCCTTCGGGTCCGGTCCATGCAGAGATCAATCCCGTCTCGACACGCCCTGCATCCATGGCGGCGAGCGTGGCCCCGACATCCGGCAATAGTGCCTCTCTCTCCTGTCCGATCCAGCGCAACAGCGTTTCCATCCAGGGCTGCGCCGCCATTTTCGGCGTGATGATCTGCATCCAGGCGTCGATAATCGGGACTTCGGACATAACCAGGCTCCTTTCTTGGAAATCTCCTTCAAGCATATGCTTGCGTCTAGGTGACGTGCAATTGACTAGTGCGGTTGTCAGGAAGCTATTAATATCACAGGTGATTTGAGTTAATCATTGCAGATACTCGGGGATCAGTTCTCCCGTGAGAGAATGACAACAACGAATTAGACTAAAGGGCGACAAATGTTCAAGTCTGAGATTGCGGCTTTAATGCTATCCGTGGCGGCGCCAGATTGTGCTTATATCAGTGAGAGCCATGCGGTTCTCGAGAATGCTTATCTTGCGGGCCAACTTGTTCATGCCGAAGAGATGACAAGTGCGCTATTGCGCTGTGACGATATCGACCCCGGGGATGAGCTCCGCTTGCGTTTGAGGTTGTTCAAGATTCATGATCGTGTGGGATTGCACACAAACTCCCGCCCGGTGAAAAAGGCAAAAAAGGCTCTCGATAGTGCAGAATCATTACGGGCGAAGCTCTCTGCTAAAGACAAGGGCCTTCTAACGTTAGGGTGGGCAGAGTATTATTACCGAGCAGAAATGCAGCAACGCTCATTTAGCAAGGCGTCAAAGTATGCCGTTGAAGCAGAGCAGATTTTTGACGCCCTTCATGATAAGCATGGACAGGCCGATGCCGTACATAGGCAAGGGCTAATTCGCTTTCAGCAAAGACGCATTGATGGCGATAATGCTCTAACAGAAGCCCGGCAGCTATTCGACAGGTCACTTGCGCTGGACTTGGCAGGCGGCGCGCGGCTTATTTTTTGCGGTGATTATAACAGGCACATTGGGTTCATTGAAAATGAATACGGTAATGAGCCTGCTGTATTGGCGCATTTTGAAAAATCCCTAGAATGCAGACGGCAAGCAGGCGCGATGGATCAAGCAATGTTTGCGCTCCAATCGCTTGCTTCCACAAAGCTGCGTGGCGGCGATGCGCAGGGATCACTCAATTTGTTATTAGAAGCGTTACTCATTGCAGAGCGGATTCCTTCGCCCATGATGCGAATGCAAGTCGCGAAAAGCGCTGGCGATACATATCTTGTGATGGGTAAAATTGCTGCGGCCTGTACGGCCTACGAGACCTCCTTGAGTGCGTCGCTGGAGTTATCCAGCGTTTTTTTTGCAGATACCGCGCAGGGTTTGCTGAGCGAGCATTGCGAAGGCTCAGCTCGCAAGCAGCGTGTCCCATGAAGACCGGACGCGCCCTTGCTATAACCTTGAACGCAATTGGCGCGTCTGTTACAAGCACCACATTCCGAGGGGCGCCGGCGGACCGGCTGAGATCGTGTTTTCCTTCATTGGAACCATAGGCACGAGCACCCTTTGAACCTGATCGGTTAAGACCGGCGTAGGGACGGGACACGAGAATGTCTTTCATTAGAATTTTCCAAATAACGGTGATTATCCCGTGTCGGGTAATCGAGCTTGTTAGAGGTCCGCAATAGCTATGTCGATAGGTATAAAAAGGGCTTGGATTGAGCCGGTCTTTGTCGCGTCGATTGCGATGATTACTGCGTCAGTCGCTGCATTTGCGCAAGACCAGCGTGAAGAACAGCCTTCTATCGTGAATTTTTTCCATCCTGTCTGGTCACCCGACGGCAGCAAGCTTGCATTCGACGCCAACCTCGACGGCGATCAGGACATTTATGTTTATGACTTTGCTGACGGTCAAAAAACAAAGCTTACTCACAACCAGTACGCAGACGCACACCCTTATTGGTCCAAAGATGGAAAACAACTGGTTTTTGAATCGAACAGGGATGGCAACTACGAAATCTATACCATGAATGCAGATGGCGCATCCCAGCGTCGCATCACCGACAGTCCCACAAATGAATATACGGGGTCGTGGTCATATGACGGCACACGGATCGCCTATATGTCTATTGGCGCTGACGGGAATGTAGATGTCTTCGTCAATGTAATTGAAACAGGCAGGGCCATGCGTGTTACGTCGCATGAAGGCATGGACGGAGTACCTGCTTTCTCGCCGACTCGGAACGAGATTGTTTTTGAATCGCGACGTTTCGGCGAGCCTGTTTTGTTCATAAGTGACATAAATGGCAAGATGCGACCGCTCTTGCCTGATGCGCCATATCCGCAGTCATTGGCGTGGTGGACGAATGACGGTGACTATATCGCCTTCCGGTCAGGTGCGCACAGGTATCATATCGTCGATCGGCATGGTAAAAATTCAAAGCTGCTTCTCGATAAGGCTGGTGTGAGGGGCGTGCCCTCCTTATCGCCCGACGGTTCAAAGATAGCCTTGTTCCTAGTGAATGAGGTCAATGGAGCCGATATCATCGTTCTGAACCTCAATACCGGTCGTATTAAGAACATCACAAAAGATTTGCGTCCCTCACGGAGAGACTAACACCATGAACAAACACATCCCCCAATCTGAATTCAAAACCCCGGAAGTGACGACCGGGCCGCTGCCGTCATCGCACAAGACCTATGTCGCGGGCGATCAGTATCCGGATTTGCGGGTCCCGGTGCGCGAGATTGACCTGCATCCGACGGCCAACGAACCGCCTGTGCCCGTCTACGACACTTCCGGGCCCTATACGGACCCTGATGTTGCAATCGATGTTGAAAAAGGCCTCGCACGGACGCGCACGGCCTGGATCAGGGAGCGCGGCCATGTCGAGGAATATGACGGCCGCGAGGTGAAGCCCGAAGACAATGGCGGCGCCAAGGGCAAGCATCTCGCCCGCGAGTTCCCCGTAAAGAACCGCCCCCTGCGTGGGCTGGGGACAGGCCCCGTTACCCAATATGAATACGCGAAAGCCGGGATCATCACCCGCGAGATGGAATTCGTCGCCATTCGCGAAAATCTCGGCCGTAAAAAGATGC
>JBCBSY010000054.1:0-8315 GCA_039818925.1 Pseudomonadota bacterium
TTGGCAGCGGCCTTTTCTTCATGGTCCGCCTGCGCGCGTTGCCGCTTAGACGGTTGCTGACTGCGTTCCGCAATCTTATTACCGGCAGCCGCAAGGCCAGCACGGACCCGGATGCGAGCGGTGAGATCACGCCCTGGAATGCGCTGTCGACGGCGCTTTCCGGTCAGGTCGGCACCGGCAATCTCGCGGGCGTGGCGACGGCCCTGACGCTGGGCGGGCCGGGGGCGATTTTCTGGATGTGGGTGACGGCGATATTTGGCATGGCGCTGGCCTTTTCAGAGTCCAGCCTCGCGGTGAAATATCGCGAGAAGCACCCTGACGGTCACATCCATGGCGGCCCGATGTTCTACATCAAGAATGGTTTGTCGCCGTTCTGGCGCTGGCTTGCGATATTTTTCGCGATCGGCACGATTTTCTCGGCGATGGTCACCGGCAACATGACCCAGTCAAATTCGATCGCCACTGCGCTTGCGGCGGAAACGCCGATCCCGACATGGGCGTCAGGTCTGGCCATCGCAGCGCTCGCTTTCATTGTGATTATCGGCGGCATCAAGTCCATTGGTTCGGTTGCAGGCAAGGTCGTCCCGGCGATGGCGCTGGGTTATATCCTCGTCGCCTTCATCATGTTGATGATGAACATCGAGCATGTCGGCGACAGTTTCATGATGATCTTCTCTTACGCCTTTGGCCTTGAGCAGGCGGCGGGCGGCGTTGTCGGCTATTCTGTTCTACAGGCGATCCGGTTTGGGGTGGATCGTGGATTGTTTTCCAATGAAGCCGGTCAGGGTTCGACGCCGATCGCCCACGCAGCGGCGAAAACAGATGATCCTGTGCGTCAGGGTGAAATCGCCATGCTTGGCACCTTCATCGATACGATCCTTATCTGCACCATGACCGCCTTGGTCATCCTGTCTGTGCAGGGAGAGTTTGCAGCAACAGATGGCGGCGTTGTCGATTACGCCTGGCAATCGACGTTGCAAGGCGCTGAAGTGACAACCGCCGTGTTCTCCAAAGGCATTCCCTTTGGCGGTATATTTATCGCGATTGCGCTTGCGATTTTTGCGTTCACGACAATCCTGGGTTGGTCCTATTATATTGAGCAGGCCGTGACCTATCTTGTGGGCGACTGGGCGGCCAAGCCGATGCGCTATGTCTGGGTCGTGATGGTCTTTATCGGCGCCTTGCAACCGATTGACTTCATTTGGAAGCTTGGAGGGCTGGCCAATGCGGCGATGGCCTTCCCAAATCTGATCGCGATCCTCTTGCTGAGCCCGGTGGTGATCGCCATGGCCAAAGACAAGGGCCGACTCTGATTGGGGGGCGCCTGTCTGGCGCATGAACGTGAAGCAGTTGCGCCTTGCCGCTGAGCCGTGGGCGCGGCTATTGTGATGCTGTTATTCTCAGGAGAAATCGCGTGAGGAAAAAAGAGGCGTTATCGCTGGTCGCCAGTGTCGCTATAGCCGTGTCGCTTCCGACAGTTGCAATCGCGCAGGACGAAGCGATCAATGACGGCATGTATGTCCGCGCCGGCGTCGGCGTCAGCTTCGTCAATGATTTCAATCAGGAGTTTGTCTACAACCCGGATGCGGTATTTGCGATGACGCCGCCGGTCGGCCAGACCATCGAAAACGATACCGGATTTCTGGCGGCATTCGCGCTCGGATTTGATTATACTGAAGGCATTCGCACCGAGCTTGAATATCGATACGCCTCTTCCGGTATCGACAGCGTAACGCTCGACGACCCGTTGAACGGGCCGACGGCGTCAACGCCGATCAATGACGACATCGTTTCGCATTTCCTGATGACGAATTTCTATTTCGACTTTTACAACTCCAGCCCGCTGACCCCGTTTATCGGCGGCGGCGTTGGCGGGGCTTTCGTTGAAAATGAAAGCGCCCAGCGCGATGCGGCGCTGGCGCTTCAGGGCCGGGCCGGCGTATCGTTGGCGGTAGGTGGCGGTTTTTCTGCTGATCTTGAATATATTTACCTGCGCACCAACGAACTGGCGTTCGGACCAAAGGTTGACGATTTCGAGCCCGGCGGACCGGCCGGTCCTGCGGTGGTCGATGAGCGCTATGAGGCCTCGTCCATCATGATGTCCTTGCGCAAGCAGTTTTAGCCGCGACTTTTAAAAACTCTCTCACATCGCCGCCTTCAAAAGCGGCGTCTGTTGGGCTAGACCTCGCGCCGACGCATTCATCGGCGCTGGTTTTCCAGCGCTGCATTATTAGGAGAACGCTATGGCCCGCAAAAAAATCGCCCTGATCGGCGCCGGCATGATCGGCGGCACGCTCGCCCATCTCGCCGCCCAGAAAGAGCTTGGCGATGTTGTGCTTTTCGACATTGCGGAGGGCATCCCGGAAGGCAAAGGCCTCGACATCGCGGAAAGTTCGCCGATTGACGGTTATGACAGCCGCCTGAAGGGCACGCAGGACTACAAGGACATCGCTGACGCAGATGTGTGCATCGTGACGGCTGGCGTCGCCCGCAAGCCGGGCATGAGCCGCGACGATCTCCTCGGCATCAACCTGAAAGTGATGAAATCCGTGGGCGAGGGCATTAAGGCCCATGCGCCGAATTCGCTCGTGATCTGCATCACCAACCCGCTCGATGCGATGGTTTGGGCGCTTCAGAAATTTTCAGGCCTGCCTGCCGAGCGCGTGGTCGGCATGGCGGGCATTCTCGATTCAGCGCGCTTTCGTTATTTCCTCGCGGAGGAATTTAACGTCTCTGTGGAAAGCGTGACGGCGTTTGTGTTGGGCGGCCATGGAGACACCATGGTGCCGCTGGTCCGGTACTCTACTGTTGCGAGCATTCCGCTGCCTGATCTCGTCGAGATGGGCTGGACGACGCAGGACCGGATTGATGCGATCGTCGAGCGCACGCGTAAAGGCGGCGGTGAGATTGTTGCTTTGCTGAAAACTGGCTCCGCCTATTACGCGCCGGCGGCCTCGGCCATCCAAATGGCGGAAAGCTATCTGAAGGACAAAAAGCTTGTCGTTCCTTGCGCGGCGAAGCTTTCCGGCCAGTATGGTCTCAACGACCTTTATGTTGGCGTACCGATTGTTCTGGGTTCGGAAGGCTGTGAGCGAATCGTTGAAGTAAAGTTCACGGACGAAGAAAGAGCGATGTTTGAAAATTCCGTCGGCGCGGTCCGCGAACTGATGGACGCCTGCATCAAGCTTGATCCAAGCCTTGGCTAGAGCATTCTGCAAGGGAAAAGAAAGGGCGCCCTGGCGCCCTTTTATTTTTCGATGGAATAAAACCCTTGAGTGTAGGGCCGGGACGGATAGGGCACGCCGGAATAGAAACCTTGCGTGCGCAATCGCCGAATGGTGCGCCACGGGCGTTTTCGAATTTCGACCCGGATGGTTGTGGCGCGGGCATCTTTGGCGGCTATTGGCTCGTCACCGAGCAGCCCCACGGCAGAGCGCCGCGCATTTCCGCGAAAGATATGAACGCCTTTGTCTTCCTCAAAAGTGACGCCAGCAGTCATCGCCGATCGTTCCGCGCCGCTGCCAACGGTCAGAATATTTGACCCAGGATGGGCAATGGCGCCTGAGCTGAATAATACGGCCGAAAAACCTGCCAGAAATGAAACAAACCGCATTTTTAAACTCCCGACTTAAAACACGGCATAATGGTGCGCTTGCCGACAAGAGCGGGCAAGAGGGATAGGGTCTCGATCGGCCGCTGAATAAAATTTTTTTTGCGCCCTCACGCGTCGCAGGAGAAAGTGCGGCCGGAGTTTCGTGTAAAAAGCGTGGCGTTTGGCGTTCGCATCAGGATAGAACGCAGGCGATGAAAATTCTCTATTCACATCGCACACGTTCTGCGGACGGCCAGTGGGTTCATATCAGCGCACTTGCAAAAGCGCTGGGCGCACGCGGCCATGACGTGCGCATGTGCGGGCCCGATGGCGCAGATGAGCGCATGCTTGACGCCGATAGCGGCGGCGCCACTGCGAGCCGTCTCTTGCCGGGCTCTTTCTATGAATGCGCCGAGTACGGATATTCTGTTCCCGCCTATCTGCGGCTGAATAAAGCGGCGAAGGAGTTTCAACCCGATATTCTGTATGAGCGTTATAATCTCTTTTTTCACGCGGGCGCCTGGCTCCATAAACGGTGCGGTGTGCCGATGGTTCTTGAAGTTAATGCCCCGCTTGCCGAAGAGCGCGCGCAACATGGCGGCCTTTCCTTGACAACTCTCGCTAGAAAGAGCGAGGCGGCGATCTGGAGTACCGCCGACAAGGTTTTACCGGTGACGCACGTGCTGGCGGAGAAAGTCCGCGCCGCTGGCGTGCCTGCTGATCGCATTGCAGTTGTTCACAACGGGGTTGAGCAAGAGTTTTTAGAACCGCGTGATCCCGCACCTATGCGCGCGCGATATAATCTCGACGGCAAGCTGGTTCTTGGCTTTTCGGGCTTTGTGCGCGATTGGCACGGCGTGGACCGCATTCTGCATTTTCTTTCAAACGTGCATAATCGAGACCTGCATCTGCTCATTGTCGGCGACGGCCCGGCGCGACTGGAGCTGGAACATCTGGCCCGGTCGCTGCAGATCGAAGACCGTCTAACGATTACGGGTGTTGTCCAGCGCGACGAAGTAGCGAATCATATCGCGGCGTTTGATATTGCCTTGCAGCCTGCGGTCGTCGACTACGCGTCGCCGTTGAAGCTGTTTGAATACATGGCGCAGGGCTTGCCAATTCTCGCGCCGGACAAGCCAAATATCAACGAAGTGCTGACAAGCGGCGAGGACGGGCTGCTGTTCAAGCCGGAGGAGTTGGAAAAGGCGTTATCGATGCTGGCAGGCGATGATGCGCTGCGTCAGCGCCTTGGCTCGGCGGCCCGAGAGACACTGGTTCGCCGCGACTTTACATGGGACGGCAATGCACGGCGCGTAGAGACCATTGCGGAAAAGTTGAAAGGGAAACAGCCATGAGCATTCGTCTGGAAACGGAGAGACTTGTACTTCGCCAGATTGCGCCAGAGGATTGCAACGCGCATATCGACATGATGGGCGAGCCGGCGGTTGCGAAAACACTGACGCCGGATGGCGTTCCGCAGTCGCGTCAGGATCGTTGGCGCCAATTCGCATCCTATCTTGGTCACTGGCAGATGCGCGGTTTCGGCTGGTTTTCGGTTCTTGAAAAAGACACGGGCCAATGGGCGGGCCGCGTCGGGCCATGGATGCCGGACGGTTGGCCCGGGCTGGAATGTGGTTGGTCCATCGCCAGCGCCTATTGGGGCAAGGGTTATGCGCCGGAAGCTGCGATCGCCTCGATTAACTGGACGTTTGAAAAATTTCCGGAATTGCCGCGCATTATTTCGGTGATCGACCCTGCCAACAAAAACAGCCAGGCTGTCGCCAGAAAGATTGGTGAGACAAAAACCACCGAAACTTACACTTTCGGAGGCTTCGAGCTGGATATCTGGGCGGCGGATCGCGCAACGTGGCTCGCCCGGTTTGGGTAAGACAAAAACCGGCTGCGACAGTCTTTTTTCTTGACGCGCGCGGGTGAACCCCGATCATGGCCGCAACATAGACCGGGGTATTCACATGATCATCAGACAGTTTTTCGCGGGATTCGCCGTGCTTTTTGCAACGCCGCTCATGGCGCAGGCGCCGTCCTTAACGTCAGCTCAGGAACGCAATGTTGAGCGCCTGATCGACGCCGCGCTTGAGGACGATCTCGCCTGGGATCTGGTGGAAAGTCTGACCACCGAAATTGGTCCGCGTCTGGGGGGATCGCCGGAAGAGGCGAGGGCTCGTGACTGGGGCGTTGAAAAGTTGAAAGCGCTTGGGTTTAAAAATGTTCGTATCGAGACTTTTGAAATGTCCTACTGGTCGCGTATTGCGGAGTCGGCTGAGATTGTTTCGCCATATCCGCAAGAGTTAAAGATTACCGCGCTCGGAAACTCTGTCGCGACGCCGGAAAATGGCCTGACGGGAGAGGTCGTGCGGTTTCGCACCCTTCTCGAGCTACAAGATGCGCCCATGGAGGGCTTTGAGGGTAAAGTTATTTTTGTCGATGAAGTCATGACCCGGACCCAGGACGGCTCCGGCTATGGCTGGGCGGTGGCCAAGCGTTCTGGCGCTGCGAATGAAGCCGCGCGTCGCGGTGCGGCAGCGGCGTTGATCCGGTCAGCCGGCACCAGTGCAGTGCGTACGCCCCACACTGGCAATATGCGCTACGCCGACGATGTGACGCCGGTGCCCATAGCGGCGCTCTCCAATCCAGATGCGGATCAGCTGGCGCGGGCCATGCGGCTTGCGGACGGACCGGTCAGCGTCAAGCTCGATATCTCCGTCCACACGAAGTCGGTTGTGGAGTCAGGCAACGTCATTGGTGAAATTCCCGGCGAAACGGATGAAATCATCCTGATCGGCGGTCATCTGGATAGCTGGGACCTTGGCACAGGCGCAGTCGATGACGGCGCCGGCGTCGCCATTACAACGGCGGCGGCGAAATTGATCGGTGATCTGCCGGGACGCCCGACCCGCACGATCCGCGTCATCATGTGGGGCGCTGAAGAGGTGGGGCTTGTCGGCGCGCGCGCTTATGCGGCGCAACACGCGAATGAGCTGGATCGCCATGTGCTCGCGTCGGAATCCGATTTCGGCGCGGGGCGCGTTTTTCAGTTCCGGACCGGATTTGCCCAGGAGGCGCTCCCGAAAGCGCAAGTCTACCAAAAGGCGTTGCGCCGGCTGGGCATCGGGCCGGGGCATAATTTCGCAGGCGGCGGCCCGGATGTAACGCCGCTGCGTCAGGCAGGCGTGCCCGTTTTTCGGCTCTATCAGGATGGCACCGATTATTTCGACCTGCATCACACTTCCGATGACACGCTGGAAAAGATTGATCCGGAAGCGCTTCAACAGAATGTCGCGGCATGGGCGGCGACGGTCTATATCGCCTCGGAGCTGGAAGGCGATTACCGAGCGCCTGCGCAACAAGAGTAGGCGCGTAATGTAGCTGTCATGAACAAAGGCTAGTTATCGACTGGAGGCTTTCCGGGAGTGAGAATGGCGAACGCGCAATTTCGACGGCTAACTCTTTTTGCTGTGAGCGCTGTAGCGCTTGTGTCTTGCGCGAATGTTCCCGAAGTCGATCGCGTCGGCCCTTTTGTCGAGGCAACGGGCGACGCCAATCTTGAAGATTCCATAAATTCGAACGATCCAAACGGCCCCATTCGCGCAATCCCCATGCCGTCGGCGCCCTTGGATCCGTCGAAGACCCTGACGCGCATCATCTTCGCGTCATGCGCGCAACAAAATGAAGATCAATCGATCTGGGACCAGATTGCGTCCGAAGCGCCGGATCTGACCCTCTTCATTGGCGATAATGTTTATGGCGATGTCTATTCGGAGGACCCGTCCCTGCCGGAAATGAAAGCCGCTTATATGCGTCTTGCGCAGTCGGCGCCTTTCGCGCGTGCGCGCGCAGCGGCGCCGATGCTGACAACCTGGGATGACCATGATTACGGCGTCAACGATTCGGGCGGCGAGTATATCCATAAAGAACTGTCTGAGGCGCTGTTTGAATATGTCTGGGCCGTTCCAGAAGATGATCCGCGCCGTACGCGTCCGGGTATTTATAGTTCGTGGATGCTGGGCGCAGAGGAAGGCAAACGCCTTCAGTTGATCATGCTGGACACGCGCTTTTTCCGCTCCGAGTTGAAGCCGACGGATGAGCGGAATGCGCGCGGTAAGGAGCGCTATCTGCCAGATCCCGACCCGACGAAGACCATGCTGGGGGAGGCGCAATGGGCATGGCTGGAAGAGGAGCTCAAAAAGCCGGCTGACCTGCGTTTGCTGGTGTCTTCCGTGCAGGTCATCGCCGAAGGCCATGGCTGGGAAGCCTGGAAAATGCTGCCAACCGAGCGCGCACGCCTTTACGCCCTGATCGACGAAACAAATGCAAATGGGGTCATCATGCTGTCCGGCGACAGGCATTCCGCCGCGCTCTACCGCAAGGCGGGGGTTAATGATTACCCGCTGTTTGAAGCGACCTCATCGTCTTTAAACCTGCCTTCGTCGCGCTGGCGCGCTCCGGACGAAACTTACATGGAGCCCGGCCCGAACCGGCTTGGCGACATGATCTATGACGCTAATTATGGCCTCCTCGAAATCGACTGGGCTGCGGGCGCGGTTGAAGTCTCGATCCGCGGCGAGACCGGCGAGGACTTGCTTCGCGAGGTTGTGAGCCTCGACGCCTTGCGCTAACCATCGAACCTCAACGTGGAGGCGATATGGACGGCGAAGCTAGAGTTACGGCGAAACGGTGGTTGCGCGCAGATTTGGAAGCGCTG
>JBCBSY010000055.1:0-8303 GCA_039818925.1 Pseudomonadota bacterium
ACGTCCACGACCGTAAGGCCACTGGCACCTGAAGCCAGCGCGTCTACCAATTCCGCCACCTGGGCACGAGTGGCGTGCGATAAAATGCAAACGTGTCTGTGTCAAACAATTCCTGCTCGACAGGACGCCTGCCGGTTGTCCCCTGTGGCCGAACGAACAGGCGCGGCGGCCTCAGCGACCCTCTTTCCGACACATCAATGAAGTGTATGAATCTATTAGACTTTTAGCAGCGATGCCAAACAGCCCTGACACTTACCCGGCGGCTTGGGCGCCGCTGGTCAGGCATGGCCGCCCGAGAACGCTTTGCGCATAGGCGCGAGTAACCTCTTCGCCATACCCACGCATCATTGGCCGGATCTGGTCGAATTTTTGAACCCCTGCCGCGCGGGCGAGAAGCGCCGCGAAACGACGGCGCACTGGCGCGTGCAAGGGATCGCTCCACCCCGATAGAGCGCGCACAAATTGCAGCCGGGCCCAAAACGCCCGGGCGGAGGCAAGACTTTGCGCGACCTCCTCCCCGATCAACCCGGAGCGGGCCATCGCGCCCAATGCCTCGTCCGCAGGCGTTTCCTGCACGAACGGGTGCGCGGATGCATGCTTGAAAATTAATGTGCTGATGACAAGTTCAACATCGTTTCGACCGCCCTCAAGCCGGTCGATGTCCCAATCAGAAGTTGGGCGTTCGCGCCGCATCCGTTGCGCACGAGCACGGTCAAGGTCGCGAAACAAGATGTCCGCGCGCCGGGCCCCTGCGACCGCCCCGCGCAACGCATCCGTTGCCTGATCCGCAATTTTATCCGTACCCGCAGCAATGACACGCCCGCGCCCCAGCATGATCTGCTCGTGAGCAACGGCTTCAGACTGGACATAGGCTTTAAACGTTTTCATCTCTGGTGCGAGCGCGCCAGAGGCGCCCGATGGCCGATGCGACATGTCGGGCGTGATCGCAAAAACCCCTTCGCCGAGCTCATTCAAGGTCTCCAGATACCGGCTTGCAAAGGCGTTTGCCGCATCGCCGGCGCCATCACTGGCGATAAACCCGAGATGCGTTGCGGCGCCCGGGAGATGCGGCCCGTCACTGTCAAAGATATGAAGCGCCATCTTGCCGGCTGCGGTTTTCTCTGCACCTGTCGCCGATTGCTGCAGGATCTCAAACGTATTCTTCAACGTCCGGCAGTGGATGGCTTCATAGGCCTCAACAGCAGCATCAAAACCCGTCCCGCCGGCGGCGCTTTGAAACGCAATTTGCGCCATCAATTCCCGCCGCCATGCGGCGAGATCAGCTATCGCGGTCTTGCCTTTGGTTGCGGGCGGCGCAAAGCGGACGAGCCACTCCTGGCCAGTCTTGGGTATTTCCGCGCCAGTGCTTTCAAAGAACGCATCCGCCGTTTCGATCGACTGGACCAGCGGCTCCATCACCGCATCAAAAGTCCCAAAAGCATCAACCAACCCTTCCCGCGCGGGGCCGCCCTCACGCACCAGGGCGAAGACATCGCGGTCCTCGCCAGCGACGTTAAGCAACTTGTCGAACAGGCGAACAGCATCGTTGGGATGTTGCGTTTCGCCAAAAGCCGTCAAAAGCCCGGGCGCGTGGGCGGAAAACCGGGCCTCGCCAGTTTGCCTTTCCGCACGCTTGGCCCATTTGTCCACGGCTTCGGCAAGACTGGATCCGTTCAAAAAGCCGAGATCTTCCAGCTTGTCGGCATCCTGTTCAGCGCCCTCGCCGCCATTTTGATAAAGCGCGATTTCCTGCTGCGGCCCCGTCGCCAAACGTCCCAGCGTATTTGTCGCGTCAATACGCGCGCCGTTGAGCGCCGCTTCGAGATCGTTGTAGTCGCTGAAGCCGCACAATAGCGCCAGCGCTGCACGTTCATCTTCGCGCTCAACGCCGGTTAGCGCCGCGCCCTTCATCATCTGAAGCCGGGAGACAACGATATGGGCAAGTTCCTCGCCCGCAATCAGGCGACGCGCGGCGTCTTGCGCAATGGTGCGCGCGCCCGCCGCCGTTTCAAAAATTTCGCGGGCGGACGCGGTGCGAAACACGGGCCGCAGCCCGCCTACCGCCAAGCGGCAAAGGTCGGCAGCCCGGCGAAAGGGCGCACGCGGATCATCGCTGGTCTTGGCGATGAGACTTCTTAATTCCTCGATGGCGATAGGGTTATCCGCCCAGACAAGCTGTTCAATGTCTTCCAGAAAGGCGCCGCCTTCTGTTCGATCGCCAGCGACGATGCGCGCTGATCCGAGCCACATTTTCAGCGCGTCCGCCTGCGGGCCGTCTGCGGTGGCCTTGATCCGCGACAGGCTGTCGGCGTAGCCGGCGCCGCCGACACCGGACCCGAGCGGCGTGCGCAGCGCGTAGAGAGGATGTTCGCCTGGCTTCCCCTCGAAGGCTTCTCTTAGTTCAGCGCCGACCCGGACGAAAATCCGGTCCGCGCCGCGCGCCCCGGGTCCCGCAAAAACTTCGTCTTTATAAACAATCACCAGATCCAGCGGGCCAAAAGGCGAAAGGTCTTCATGCGCAAAGTCACCGCCCGCGACCGCGAAAACGCCTTTCAGGAAATTATCCGGGTCTTCGACGGTAAGCTCGCCGCGCTTGACGGCGGCGCGCACAAGCCATCGAAGACCGGTTTCCACCATCCGTTCGGCAAAATCGACACGCGCAGCGGTGGCGTTTGCCACATCCCATTGACCGCTCATCTCGACGATCGCGATTGCAACATCAACACGGTTCTTCAGCGGCGCCAAAGCGGCATGCAACGCGTCAGGCCCGCCAACCCCCCGATCAAGCGCCGTCAGGTCGCGCGCAGCCTCTGCAAGCACCGGGGAAGCGCCGTCCATCAGCGCTGTGGCGGCCGCGTCCGGATGAGTCATGCATAATTCGGCGAGCCGGCGCGTCGCGCCGAAGACACGCAACATCAACAGGCGCCGGTCCGGTTGATCCAACGGCGCCCCGGGATCGCCGCCCATCGAGTCTGCAACCGCCCGCCGCCAGCGCTCCAGAGCGGCATGCGCTCTCGCAGGATCGATTTTGTCCGCCGTGTTGCCTGCTATTTGCGTGGTCGGCGCCGCCATAATCATCCCCGTGACTGATGCGAATTAATGGGAACTTATGGCAAACCACGGTGAATTCGTCGTTAAACAATTCCTGACATTTAGACATCGTCCTGAATGCTGATATGAACACTTTCTGTTAACTTTTGCGATTGCTCATGACGCGGAACGTCGCTCGCATTCTCATTGCCTTACGCAAGCTGCGCCGCCGCGTGCCGCGCGTTGACGTGCTTCGGGTCTGGCTGGTTGCGGTCATTATCGGCATTTGCGCCGCCTATGGCGTGATCGCTTTCCGGTTCGCCATCGACGCGATCTCCATTCTTTCCTTCGGCGAGACGGAAGAGAGCGTTATCAGCGGCGCAGCGTCGTTAAGCCCGATGCGCGCCTGGGCCGCGCCGGTAATCGGCGGGCTTGTCGTTTCCTGCCTGCTTTATCTCGCTCAACGGTTCGAATGGCTGAAAGACGGCCGCGGTCAGGGCGTCGCCGAAGTCATCGAAGCGCGCGCGACGTCCGGCGGGCACATCTCCTTAAGGGCCGGGCTCGCGGCCGCGGCGGTTTCTGCGGTGTCGCTCGGCGCCGGCGCCAGCGCTGGCCGCGAAGGGCCGGCGGTTCATCTCGGCGCCACCATCGCCTCCCTCCTTAACCGGAAACTCGGCTTTGACGCCAAACAACGGCGCGCGCTTTTGGGATGCGGGGCTGCGGCCGCCGTCTCAGCCAGCTTCAACGCGCCAATCGCCGGCGTTCTCTTCGCGCTTGAGGTCATCCTCGGGAATTACGCCCTTTCCGTTTTTGGCCCGATTGCCGCAGCAAGCGTCGCCGCCGCCATCGTAACGCGCATCCATCTCGGCAATTTCCCTGCCTTCGCCCCGCCGGAATACGGCCTGGCGGGAACGATCGACGTTCCGCTCGCCGCCCTGCTCGGCATCATCTGCGGCCTCGTGGCGTCAGGATTTTTGTCCGTTACCGAAAAAATGACCGTGAATGTGCGCGAATTCGCCAGCCAGCGGAAAATCCCTGTCCTCCTCCTCCCGCCGATCGGTGGTGTTATTATCGGCTTTATCGGCGTTTTTTATCCGGAAGTTTTTGGCGTCGGCTATGAAGCCGTCACCAAGGCGCTGAACGGCGAATATGCAATCCATGTCCTGATCATTCTGGTGCTGATGAAATGTGTGGCGACGGCCGTAACGCTCTCCTGCCGGTTTGGCGGCGGTGTGTTTTCGCCTGGCTTGGTCATTGGGGCGTTTATCGGCGCGGCGTTCGGCGCCGGGCTGGCGCAGCTTTTTCCTGGCGTGACGGCAAGCCCGGTTTACTACGCCATGATCGGAATGGGCGCGGCCAGCGGGGCGATTCTCGGGGCGCCGGTTTCAACCACGCTGATTGTGTTTGAACTAACCGGCGACTACGGCATCACGCTGTCGCTGATGGTGGCGGTAGCGATCGCAACGCTGATCACCCAGTGGATCTGCAAGCGGTCATTTTTTCACTGGCAGCTCAATCGGCGAGGCTATGACCTTTCCGAAGGGCCACAAGGGATCATCCTGAAAACCATTCGCGTGCGCGAGGTGATGGAGGCAATGCCGCCGGGCGCGCCCCTGGCGCCGGAAGCGGCGCGGCTTGAAACGCACCATTCGCTCGGTGAAGCGCTGGCGAAACTGAACGAAGCCGCCGAGCACGGACTGCCGGTGGTCAATGAGGCCGAACCGGATCAGATCGTAGGTTATCTATCGCGAGTGAAAGCCCTCGCCGCCTATAACAAGGCGTTGATCGAAGACAATATCGAGCACCACACCTAGAAGCGCGCGAAGGCCATCGCAGAAAAAAGCCGAAGCCGCTTGCGGATCGGAAAACGGCCTGCCCCCAGGCGCAAATAAAGCGGTGTCAACGCGCAATGGAGGAACGCGGGGCTGACCCCGGAGGATCCAGCCTCCAGCACCGGCGCCGCTTCGCGATGTTGCGCCAAAACAGTGTCAATCAACTCATCGATTAGTTTCGGGGCCAGCGCCTTGCCTTCGCGCGCCAGGGCAAAGGCGGCGCCAGCGCGGCCCGCCGCTTCCGTCAATGCATTGTCGCCACCTGCGTGGCTTGCGGCAAATGCGTCAAACGCGCCATCAAGCGCTTTCAGCCAGTCCAATACCGCCGTTGCGGACTCAAAGGGCTCACCATAAAGCGGGCGCGCCGCCGCATCGATGGCGCCGTCCAGGCCCTGCAACGCTTGCGTCGCATCAATATTGCTTGACGCCAGCGCCTCGACCACCGGATGCGCACGCGGCGGCTTTCCGGCGCGAATTTCCTCAAGGGCGTCGCGCCACCATTGCAATCTGATCTCCCCTAGCGCCGGTTCGCTCACCGCAGCGGGAATGCGCCGCAGCTCCAGCCGGAAAGCGCACAGGGCATAAAGCGCTGTTCGAAGCGGCGAAGGCGCATAAGAGGCGGCAAGCCACCGGTCTTCGTCACCGCGACGCGCAAGGTCGGAACAATAAGCCTCAGGCTGTGTTAGCGGAGCAGACATGGCCCCTAGTCATAACAGTGTTTTGAGCGGATCGCCGCGCGCGCTCCGAAGAACTAACGGACCGGCGCAAGCAATAGCAACTGCGGGCGAATGTCGCCTTGTGTTCACTGATACGCTCCTTATTTCACCTCCGAGGTGATTTCCCGCCTTAACGCCCTCTTTAGCGGTGCGACCGCTCTCACCGCACCGATCCCGCAACCGTCAAGAAAGGACCGTCAATGGCCATCGACCTTCCCGCCCTTCCCTATGATCAGGATGCCCTTGCCCCGCATATCTCGAAGGACACCGTCGAATTCCACTATGGCAAGCACACCAGGGCTTATGTTGACAAAATGAACGCAGCGATCAGCGGCACGCCGCTCGACAAAGCATCGCTAGAAAACATCGTGCGTGAAGCGCATCAAAAAGGCGATCAGGGTCTTTTCAACAATGCCGCGCAGTCGTGGAACCATTTCTTTTACTGGCGCTCCATGAAGCCGCAAGGCGGCGGTGCGCCGTCCGGCGACCTTGCCGCTGCGATCAAGGACAGCTTTGGCGGCGTCGACGGCTTCAAGGAAGCGTTTTCCAGTGCGGGCGCGAGCCAGTTCGGGTCAGGATGGGCCTGGCTGATCGCAAAGGATGGCAAGCTGGACGTCACGAAAACCGGCAACGCCGACACGCCGGTGACCGATGAAAGCGTCACGCCGCTCCTGACCATGGATGTTTGGGAGCACGCCTATTATCTCGACTACCAGAACAAGCGCCCGGACTATATCAGCACGTTCCTAAAGGAGCTTGTGAACTGGGAATTCGCTGCAGAGAATTTTTCAAAAGCGGCATAGCCGAAACAACCAGCACAATATCACACCCATACCAACAGTTTCAAAACGGGCCCGCGGGCCCGTTTTTCGTGTTCTTGTCGCGCATCAATCGCACGCCCCCAAGCCCCCAAAAGAAAAAGGCGGGCCGAAGCCCGCCTTTTCCGGTTCTGGATTTATATCGCTTAGAAGTTGAATTCCACCGAGCCGACAAAGCGGCGGCCAATCGGGTCGCCGATAAACTGGCCAAACTCCGGATTGAGGAAGTTGTTGGTCAGATTGTTCACGACCAGGCGCGCTGTGATGTTGTCATTAAACTCATAGCGCACATTGTAGTTGAACGTGTTGTACGGATCGAGGAAGAAGTTCTCCGGACTTGTCGGTGACGCCGACGTGCCGACGTTTTGTTGCGTACCGCTCTGGCGGAACCACTGAAGCGTGTGGGTCAGATCGCCAAGCCGGTGCGTGAAGTCCAGACGGCTGGCGTATTTCGGCGTCCGCGCCCCGGCCGCCGTATGTTCGCCCGCCGCCTCGTTGCCGTTGGTTCTCAGACGACGATAGTAAAGCACGTTGCCCGTCACCGTCGCGTCGCCCCAACTGTCGGCCATGCCGCCAAAGATGTCGGCAAGCTCGAAATTGTAGGAGATGCGGTTGTTCCAGGCGCGCGATTCCAGGAGGCCCTGGTTCACCGTCGGGAAGAAGATGAATGCGTTATGACCCGCTGTTTGGGAAATCGCGGGGCTGCCCGGCTGCGCCTGGGCCGGCACTGGCGTGCCGGTGATCGGATGCACCGTCGGAACGATGAAGCCGCCCATGCCGTCCGAGACGTTCGGGATCACACTGTCGCAGGCGTTGAAGCCGCCGACCGGCGAATTCGGGAACGTCGTTTGGTCGAAGCACTGGTTGACAATGAAGGTCAGACCCAGAAGGCCCTTCACATCGATTGAATACCAGTCGCTTTCAATGGTCAGCCCGGGAATGAAGTCCGGCTGCAACACGACGCCGACGGTCCAGTTATCGGCCCGCTCATTGTCGAGATTGGCGTTCGAACCGCCCGCCGCCGGCCGTGAGCCGGTGTTCGGGATTTCAAAGCCGTTGAGGAAGGTATCCGCGGACGCGTTGTCCGTCGCCAGGCCAAGGGCGATGACCCAGGCGCGGCAATTGGCGCGGCGGGTGCCCGCCGGAACCCCGCTGACATCAGTATCGACATTGGTGGCGTCGCAAGCAAAGTCCGCATCAGCGCCGCCCGTAAAGCCGGTGACGCCGGCGCCGACCAGCTCCACAACCGATGGCGAGCGCACCGAACGCGTGCGGTTGCCGCGGAAGGTGATGCCTTCAAAGGGCGACCAGCGGCCGCCGGCGGTGAAGGTCACATCTGTGGGCGAGGATGCGCCCGCCGCCGCCGGGTTGAGATCCGACGAGATCGACCGGTTCACGACGCGAACCGCGCCGTTCAGCTCAAGCTCGTTGAAGCCGAAGGGACGCACATCGCCGCCAAAGACCGGCACGATGAATTCCGTACCGCCTTCGAAGAAGCGCAGCGTGCCTTCCGAGGCCTGACCCAGCGTGGAACGGCCCAGACCAAGACCGAACACCGGACCCGGTGTGAACTCGTTGCTTTCACGCCGCCATTCAAACTGCGAGCTGAAGGACCACGGACCGGCCGGCAGCTCCACAATGGTGCCGCCAAGAGACGCCGCGCCATAGAGCTGCGTCGCCTTGTTGGACGGATTGCTCGGCGCCGTCACATAGTCGATCGCGGCGGCTGACGGACCGTTCGGACCGAACAGATCCAAGGGCACACAGGCGTCGATCTGCGCCTGGGTCGGCGTAATCGGCGTCGTCAGGCCGGTGTTGATGAATTCCGCATCCGGATCGCGATTGACCAACGGCTCCGGCGCGCCGAGCGTCTGCTGACGGCAGACCGCGTTGCCGGACCCGTCATC